>JAFZDL010000085.1 GCA_017561205.1 Oscillospiraceae bacterium
AATAACTGTAACCTCAATCTGAATGATAATAAATCTGGCAAAGCTTACCCCTTGGCCCAAGGCAAAACCTTGAACATCACTAATTCCAATGTGACCATGGAATCCGGTTCTTACGTTACCCTGGGTGGCACCATGAACGCCTACTATGACGCGATCTCTGCAGCTGTCTACCTAACCGTCAATGGAAATAGCAACGTGAAGATTATTAACAACTGCACTACTGCTCCTAATGGCGATTCCCTTATTGGTATTGGTATCGCGAACAATGATCCAAACAGAGTTGTGGTAAATGGCGGTACCCTGGAGGTTCAAGGCGCCCAGATAGCTATGAATAAGGCTCCCGCTATGACGGATTATGTTAAGAGCTGTGATATGTTCACCGCTGATGGCAAAGTAGATGAGTATGCAGAATCCACCTACTTCAAGGTAGCACCTCCCAGCGCAGTGCCCGAGGAGCCCGCTTGCAAGCACACTGGTGCGATCGAACACGAGGCAAAGTCCGCTACCTGTAAGGAAGCCGGCAACACTGCTTACTGGCACTGCGAAGCCTGCAATAAGTACTTCTCCGATGCGGCTTTCGAGAACGAGATCCCGGTAGACTCTTGGGTGCTGCCGCAGACCAACGATCACACTCCCGCAGAGGATGACGGCGACTGCACCACAGCAGTCGAGTGCACCGTCTGCGGCGCAGTGACCACTGCGGCAAAGGACGACCACACTCCCGCACTGGACGACGGCGACTGCACCACTCCCATCAAGTGCACCGTCTGTGACACAGTGACCACCCCTGCTGCCTCCCACACCGGCGGCACTGCTACCTGTAGTGCACTGGCCAAGTGTGACAACTGTGGCAAGGAATACGGCAATCTGGATGCTTCCAACCACAAGTACACCAATTACAAGTACAACAACGATGCCACCTACAATGCAGATGGCACCGAGACCGCTACCTGTGACAACGGCTGCGGCGAAACCGACACCCGTACCAAAGCAGGTACTATGCTCACCGGCGCAGTTGCCGAGGCAAATGGTGTTAAGTACGGCACTCTGACCGAGGCTCTGGCAGCCGGCGGCGTGATCAAGCTGCTGGCCGATGCATCCATTGATGCAGAGACAGTGCTGACTGCCGGCAATACCTACATTATCCCCGCAGGTCTGACCCTGACTGTAAATGCCAAGGTCACTGCTGACGAAGGCGCTATTTTGAACTGCTACGGCACCATCGTAGTAAACGCAGCTACCGATATCTCCAAGCTGGTTTACGGCGAGACCTTTGGCGCTTGCGGCGGTAAGCTGACCGTTAAGGCAAACGGCTCCGTTGCTATGCTGGACGAGTGGGTTGGCGTATGGACTCCCCTCAACGATGCTAAACTGGGCGCAATGCTGAAGGATTGCGAGACCGGCGCAACGATTACTGTCGGCACGCAGAACTGGCAGCTGGCTGAATCCGGCTGGGAGCACTTGAACCATGTTGGTGGCACTGCTACCTGTAGTGCACTGGCCAAGTGTGAAATCTGCGGCAAGGAATACGGCGAGCTGAATGCTAACAACCACAAGTTCACCGATTACAAGTACAACAACGATGCCACCTACAATGCAGATGGCACCGAGACCGCTACCTGTGACAACGGCTGCGGCGAAACCGACACCCGTACCAAAGCAGGTACTATGCTCACCGGCGCAGTTGCACAGATCGGCGAGACCAAGTACGGCACTCTGGCCGATGCTCTGGCAAAGGTTGAGGATGGCCAGACCGTTACCCTGCTGGAAGATGTAACCACAGCGTTGATCACGGTTGACGGCATCAAGCTGACCATCGACCTGGGCGGCAAGACTCTGACCCGCGATGGCAACAGCATCTTCTATATCATCAACGGCGGCGAGCTGACCGTCACCGACGGTACGCTGGTCTCCACCGGCGGCAATGCTGCTATTTACTCTTACGGCGATGGCGTTAAGAAGAATGCTATCAAGCTGAATGGCGTTACGCTGAACAGTGCTTGGTTTGGCGTATACCACAATGGTCTCAGCTACGGCGTCGATGTACAGATTATAAATTCCAACATCACTGATACTAAGGATGATGGCGCAGGTGTGTTCCTGTCCGGCAATGCTGCTTGGGGCGCTGAAAATCAGAACACGCTGAGAATTTCCGCAGGCTCCACCATTAAGGGTGCTACCGCAGTGGAAGTGAAGTACACTGATGTGACTGTTGAAAACAGCGAACTGATTGCTACCGCTGACAAGACTGTTGCGGACAACGCCAACGGCAGCTGCACCACCGGCTATGCTCTGGCATTGACCAACAACGGCAACGAAGCCACCATCGGCTCCATTACCCTCGAAGGCACCAACACGCTGACCGGCGGCGCTATGGTTAAGGCTGGCAACACCGTGAATGTCACCACCAACGCTCCTGAGAAGGTTGAAGCTCCCGCTGATTACAAGTGGGTCGGCGAAGTTCTGACTGCTAAGGACTATGTTGCACAGGTCGGCGACACCAAGTACGAGTCCCTGCAGACTGCTATCAACGAAGCTGAGTCTGGCGCAACTGTTACCCTGCTGGATGACATTACCATTAGTGCCTACATCAATATCACTAAGAGCATTACTCTGGATCTGGTCGAGCACACCATTACCCGTGAAGACGGCACTGGTCTGTATATTAACAATGCAGACGCAGAAGTCGTTATCAAGAACGGTACGATTGATGCAAGCAAGAATGCTATCTTTGTCGGTGCTGCAAAGAAGGTCGAAATCACCGACTGCACTGCAATCTGCCTGACTGAGGATGATGCAATGGCCGCGATCTATATTTTGGGCGGCGAAGTCGTCATCACCAACGCCAATGTTACCGCATACGGCCCCGCTGTTTGGGCACAGGGCAATAGCGCAGTGACCATCGTGAGCGGCGACTTCGTAGGCGGCAACCACGCTGCTTATGCAAAAGAAAATGCTTCTATCGATATCGAAGGCGGTAAGTTCTCTATTAACAGAGAAGGCGTTGGTCACTACGTAGTGAACAAGTATGACTCTGACATAGAAACTGCATCTATCGTTATTAAGGGCGGCGAGTTCAAGGACTTCGATCCTGCTGACAACAAGGCAGATGGCGCGGGCACCAACTACCTGGCTGACGAGACCCAGCACACCGCAGTTGATGCATACGGCTACTATGCAATCTGCACCAAGACTGCTAAGGATCCTGTTAAGGATGCTGAGAGCGAAGTTGCAGCTGACTGCACCAACGCAGGCTCCTACGATATGGTTGTTTACTGCGAGTGCGGTAAGGAACTGTCCCGTGAGACCACCACTGTTCCTGCAACCGGCCACGTCAATACCACTACCACTGAGACTATTGTTGACGCAACCTGTACTACCGCTGGTAGCAAGACCACTGCTGTGACTTGCGCTTGCAGCGAGGTCGTCAGCACCACCACCGATGTGATCCCCGCAAAGGGCCACATCGACGAGAACGGCGACGATTACTGCGATAACTGCAGTAATAAGATCGGCGGTATCATCAATGGCTTCTACTACGAGAACGGCGAGATCGTCAAGAGTAAGGGCTTGGTCGAAATTGATGGCAACATCTACTACATCGACAACAATGGCCAGGTAGCTAAGGGTGAGGTCTATGTAGCTGCTGCAAAGACCAATAGTTTTGTGTGTGCTGGCTATTACGTATTCGATGAAGAAACCGGCGCTATGAAGCCGCATAATGGCATCTATAGAGGATTCTACTATGTAAACAACGAGATCGCTATTCTCAATTCTTTGATTGAAATCGATGGAAAAATTTATTTCATTGGTAGCAAGGGCCAGGTTGCCAAGGGTGAATACTATGTATCTGCCGAAAAGGCCAATAATCTGGTGCAGGCTGGTATTTACAAATTCGACGCAGACACTGGTGTTATGGAGATGAACCATGGCATCGTTAACGGTGTCTACTACGAGAACGGTAGCATTGTTGCCAATAAGGGCCTAATTAAGGACGGCGAGGAATATTTCTACGTTGGTAGCAAGGGCCAGCTTGTCAAGGGTGAATACTATGTATCCGCTGCAAAGACCAATGGTTTTGTGAGTGCTGGCTATTACGTATTCGATGAAGAAACCGGCGCTATGAAGCCGCATAATGGCATCTATAGAGGATTCTACTATGTAAACAACGAGATCGCTATTCTCAATTCTTTGATTGAAATCGATGGAAAGATTTATTTCATTGGTAGCAAGGGCCAGGTTGCCAAGGGTGAATACTATGTATCTGCCCAAAAGGCCAATAATCTGGTGAAGGCTGGTATTTACAAATTCGATGCAACCACTGGCGAATTGGTCACTGGTAACTAATCGGAAATCTTTCCGAATGTAAGGTTATCTAGCATAATTTAACCCTGGGTCCGCCCGTCGAAAGACGGGCGGATCTTTTACTTTCCAGTGGAGTGCAGAGGGTGTAAGTGAAGGGTACCCCTTTCAGAATAAATTTAGATTATTTTGGGATAAAATCATAAAATGTTGAAATTCACGCTACTTTGAAAGGTGATGCGGGTAATTCCTGTATTTTCTATTGAAAATAAGAAGATAATGGTTTATAATATAAGTAATGCAAATGGGCTTTCCGGGTGGGATCATGCGGGAACGCCCATTTCGAAAGTATGAAAAGGAATATGACGTCAAAACCTGCATGAAACGAACCGCCCGGGATAGCAACAAACTGGTAGCCTTGGCGTCCAGGTTGTATTTGGTGCATCCGATGCTGTTCTACCATGTTGTTAGACTGAAAAGGTAAAATAAAGGGGGATTTATGAAAACGATCAAATTATCCTATGCGCCGCTTCATAACGCGGGGGATTTGTTCAACAAGGATCTGGTTGAAAAGCTCTCCGGAAAAGAAGTGGTTAATTCCAAAATGTACAATGCCGATATGATCGCCATTGGCGGTGCGTTGATCGGCGCTCAGTATTCCGGCGGTTTATCTCGCAGAATGTGCCAAAGGGTATTGAGTGTTATCTATGGGAATAAGCCTCTGTATGTGTGGGGCAGCGGTTTTTGTTGGGAGGACAACAACAGCCCCCTGTACCGCACAAATTTAAAGGTTTGTGCATTGAGAGGCCGGAAGAGCCAGGAAAAATTGTCCAGCCTCACCGGTGTGCAGTATGATGTGCCATTGGCGGATGCGGGATTGCTGGCGGATCTGTTTGTGGATCCCAATGTACAAAAGGAATATGAGATCGGATTAATCCCTCACATGTCTCAGTTGGAGGATCCGGCGATAAAAAAACTGTTGGAGCGGGGCGGTGTGCAACTGATTGATATTCGCAGACCGGCTGAGGAAGTTATAGACGATATTGCAAAATGCGAATGCATCCTTTCCAGTAGCCTCCACGGACTAATCTTTGCTGATAGCTTGCATATTCCTTCGCTGCATGTGATGGGAAGTCAGCCTCTCTACGGCGGAAACTTTAAGTTTGAGGATTATTATTCCAGCTTTGGTCTTGCGGACAATTCGTATCTTTTGGAGGGGGCAGAGCGGCCAGATAAAAAGATGATCCTGGAGCGTTATCGTATTTCCACGGAACAAGTGGAAGAAAAAAAGAAACAACTGATAGATTGTTTCCCAAAATTTTAGGAGATTTTGCCATGGAACTTTGCGTTATTGCATCCAATTATCCCACACCCAACCGGCAGGTCCATGTGTTTCTGGATAATGTTGTGGTCAAACTGGTGGATCGTGGGATCGCCTGCAATGTGATCGCGCCCCAAAGCAGTTTTGCATATTTGACCAAAAAGAAGATTCGCAGGGAGTTTGTTTCGGAGCGTACTACCCCCAACGGAAACAAGTACATGGTCTATTCGCCACTCTACACGGTTTATCCGGCGAAAACTGTCGGCAATGTCCATCTGGCTGACCAAAGTAAGAAGTCTTACTTCAGGGCAATTAAAAAGATTTATAAAAAATACAACATGAATGCCGATGCAGTGTATTCCCACTTCATTCAAGCGGGCATTCCTGCGGTGAAGCTGGCAAAAGAACTGGAGATTCCTTCTTTTATAGCAAACGGAGAGGCGGAGACCATCCGCGAAACCTCCAGCATCAGCCCCGGCCTTTTGAAAAAGACACTGGAGGATGTCAGCGGCATTATCTCTGTGTCCACCAAGAATAAAGATGAGATTTGCCAACTTTGCGGCGGTGATGCGGTTATAATGGATAAGGTCACCGTTATTCCCAATGCTACGGACAGTACCCGCTTTTTCAAAAAAGATCAGGCGCAGTGCCGGGAAAAACTGGGTTTGCCCAAAGATGCGTTTATCGTTGCGTTTACAGGCTCGTTTATTGAGCGCAAGGGAATCGGCAAGCTGTGCGCCACTTTGGACCGGTTTGAGGATGTTTATTCTATGTTTATCGGCGTAGGAGAGCAGAAACCAACCTGTAAAAATATTCTGCACACAGGTAGGGTTCTCAATTCTCAGATGTGCGATTACTTAAATGCTGCGGATGTTTTTGTGCTGCCTACGCTGGCAGAGGGCTGCTGCAATGCCATTGTAGAGGCAGTAAGCTGCGGTTTGCCGGTGATCTCCTCGGACAGACCGTTCAACTACGATATACTGAATGCAACCAATGCAGTTCTGATCAATCCGACGAGCGAAGAGGATATTTACCAGGCAATCAAAATGCTGAAGGAGGATTCTGCTAAGCGGGCTGCGTTGGCAGCGGGTTGCCTGGAAAAGGCGAAGGAATTAACGCTGGACAATAGAGTGCAAAATATTGTCAACCTGATCAAAAGGAAATGCAGATGATCTTAGCAGTCAGCATTACGTTGAGTGCGTCGTCAAGATGCGAAGCGAAGAGACGATTTTGAAACGGAGAAATTATGGAATCCAGAATTAGAGTGTTACAATTAGTATGGCGCTTCAATACCGGTGGCGCGGAGCGAATGGTCGTAAACTTCCATAACCATTTCAAGAATAGTGATAAGGTTGAAATAAGGACACTTTCCTTTACTCCGAGCAAGCAGGATCTATATGAGGAAGAACTAAAGGAGGATGAAACCGTCTTCTTTATTAATCGTTTTTGGGGGGATAGATTTCCCGGCATCCTTTCTAAAATTCTTCGACGGATATTCTATAAGAACTTTAGGAAAAAATGGTTAATAAAGCAGATTAGCGATTTCTCTCCAGACATTATTCATATTCATTTGGCAAATTTAGCGGCTGAAATGTATGGTGTTTGCAAAAAATTACCCGCTAACATCAAAGTGATATATCACTTACACAGCATGCCGGAGGCGATAGATCCCAAAAGACGCAAGGTAATTAAAAAAGCGGTACAAGAGAAAGTGTATCATCCTCTTTGCGTTACAGAGCTTCAGCGCTCCAGCGCAGTAAAGTATTATGGAATTTTGCCAGAGACCCCAATCATATATAATGGAATAGATCAGGCTCCTTTTTTGCTCACTGATATGACACAGGAGCAAACTTCTGCCCTCAAGAAGGAACTGGGAATCAAAGAAGATGCGTTTGTTATTGGTTGTGTTGGTAGGGTGACGGCGATCAAGAACCATAGCTTGTTAGCCAAAGCGGCGGAGATACTGGCGGAAAAGCGGCCGGTGGCCCTGTTGATTATTGGAGCATGTGACCAGAATCTTGCATCTAAGATAACAGCGAATATAAAAAACGCAAAGGTTGTCTTTACAGGTGTCAGAAATGATACCAACAGATTATATAGGATTATGGATGTTTTTGCGTTGGCATCTTTTCACGAGTCCAGTTCTATTGTTACGGTTGAAGCGCAATTATCCGGAATTCCGTGCGTAATAGCCAGCAGCATATCAGATGAAGTGATTGTCTCCAATGGCGTAGAAAAAATATCCCCATATGCGGATCCCAATCAATGGGCGAGAGCAATTGAACTGGCAGAGGGCAAACGCGTTATTCTGAAGGATTGCGACCGTTTTTCCTTTATTTCCTCGATGGATACGTTGTATGATATATATACAAAAGTAAAGGGCTTAGATATATGATTAAATGCAAAGAAGATTATCTTAGATATATAGCTGCAGATGCTAAGGCGCTAGGGAAGACATATAAAAACCCTAAAATCTTTGGTGACAAGATCTGGAAGTTCGAAAGATTGATGCGCAAGTGTGAATATGGTTTAACGTGGAAGGGATTAAGAAAACTATTAGCAAAAGTATTGAAATATAGATACTTGAAAATGGCAGAGAAACTCAACTACTCCATTCCGCTAAATGTGTTTGGCCCGGGATTGGCGCTGGTTCATCTTGGCCCTGTTGTTGTAAGCCCTTATGCCAAAGTGGGTTCTAATTGCAGATTGCAAACCATGACGGTGATTGGAGCGACAAACGGCAAAAAAACAGCACCCATAATAGGTGACAATGTATATATTGCGGTGGGCGCCAAAATAATAGGGGATGTTACTATTGCAAACAATGTCGCCATTGGTGCAGGTGCTGTTGTAGTAAAGTCGATTTCTGAAGAAAGCAGCACATGGGGTGGTGTCCCTGCAAAAAAAATAAGTGACAATGGATCTTCTGTGCATATGCAATGGATCAGAGAAAATGGTGAGGAGAAATGAAAAAATTTCTAATTTCAATAGATACAGAAGGTGACAACCTCTGGAATTGGAAAGCTGGAGATCAAATACTTACAGAGAATGGAAAATATTTGGATAGATTCCAGAATCTGTGCAATCAATATGGATTTAAGCCTACATACCTAACAAATTATGAAATGATTACTGATGATCAATTTCGTTCCTGGCTGAAAAGAAAGGCGCATAGTAAGGAATGTGAGGTCGGAATGCATCTGCATGCGTGGTCAACACCACCATATGTAAAGTTGGGTCATCAAAGCGGTACCCCTGCTCAACCGTATCTTATAGAATACGAAACAGAAATTATTAATTTGAAAGTATCTGCAATGACAGAGACCTTATCTCAGGCTGTAGAATTGAAAATCACTACACACCGCTCTGGACGTTGGGCAATGGATGACCGGTATTTTGCTGCATTAGCAGCCCATGGGTATAAAATAGACTGTTCTGTAACACCACATGTTGATTGGAGCGCACATGCGGGAGAGACAGAAGGAAGCAAGGGTTCAAACTATTCGGATTGTCCGGAATATCCCTACATTGTAAGCTGTGAAATAGGCAATATTCTTGAAATTCCGGTGACTGTCAGGAATACAAACCATTTATTTTTAAACCATGTTAGCCCAAGAGCGATTGGTTCTGCTGTAAAGAAGGCGTTAAACGGACAAAAGATATGGTTGCGCCCGAATGGACACAACCTGAAACAGATGATGTGGCTGGTTGAACAAATTGCTAATGATTCTGAATCCGACTATATTATGTTTATGTTGCATTCATCCGAGCTTATGCCTGGTGGAAGTCCTACGTTTCAATCAAATGAGAGTATAGAACATCTATATGAAGATTTGAATGTGGTGTTTAAGGAAGCATCAAAAAAATTTGAAGGATGTACAATAGACGAATACGGTAGTAACTTGCTATCTAAGGGAATATCATAAAAAGCGTGATATTGGAGGAATGAATGTGAATTTATCAGACATAAAAATAAAACCCAGAACTTTAGGTGGAGGAGTTTTACTAGGGTATTACTGTGTATACACATTTATTGCTCGATTTTCTCCTATAGGCGGAAGGAATGTCGACTTAATAGTCATTGGTGTGACTGCAATTTCCGCGTTCTTACTTCTTATTACTTTATTTATAAATAAAAGTGCTTCCGCCGAAAACAGACTAAATCATGTATTTGTATATTGGTTGCCTTTTTTGGGAGTTTTGCTGTTTCAGTACCTGAAAGGATACTGCAACACCTCTTACCTATTGCTATTTATTTTGTTTGTTTTGTCGCTAATGTTAACAAATACGAATTATTTGATGTGTAATAGGATGGCAAAGTCCTTTAAAATTATGGCTGTTATTGCAGTATTGGGAACATTTTCTCAATTTGTGATACCGTCGGTTCATAAAATCATTATCTCTGTTTTGTATTCAAGTGAAGGAGTGAAATATATTCAGTCATATGCCCAGCGAGGGTATTATTCGGGTTTTTTTTATCAGGTCGGAGATGCAGCGTTTTATTTATCGGTAGGTATTCTTGCTGTGTTTTTGGTGAAACAAGACTCCAAAAGAAAAACTGTTACTTGCCTGCTTTTCACATTGTTTATGATTTTAGAAGGCAAGCGATCATTGGTCGTGCTCGTACTTGTAATTCTACTGTATACATATATTATCCAAGCCAAAGGGCATAAGCGTGCAATGCGCTTTGCGGTGGCCGGACTCGTTGTAATGCTGAGCTGGATTGTGGTAAAAGAGATCTCTGCTAATTTAAGTAATATAATTCTCTTCAAAAAATTAGCGACAACAATATCCTTCCTGGAAGGCGGGGATGTTGAAGGAGTTTTGTTTAGCAGCGGAAGATCTTGGCTATATGATCTGGCAGAAAAACTATTTCATGAAAATCCGATTACAGGAATTGGATGGGCTGAGTTTTCAAAGATTTCAGGAAGAGTCAATAACCAAGTAACATCTGTACACAATATTTATTTGCAGCTATTATGTGAAACAGGAATAGTTGGATTTGGCAGCTTTATCTTAGCTGCAGGTACAACAGCAGTTCGTACCATAAGGGCATATATTTCCGGCAGAAGTGCAAAGCAGTTGGAAGATGGTGTTTTACAGAAATTTCTCCTGCTATCAATTGCAGGTCAGCTTTTGTTTCTCCTTTTTGGATTGGTGGAGAATCCTCTTTATAATGGCAACTGTTTAGCATTTTATTTTTTGATGGTTTTAATGGGAGAATCCATCATGTTAAAGTTAAGAGGAAAGCAGTTGTAAACGCACAGCTACGAGCAAAAATGAATCACCGTAAAACCGACAGTGAGAGATTAAGTTGTGTGTAGATTATCCTAGGTATACGAAAGGTGATAATTGTGAATAAAATTCTAATTATTGGTGGCGACCACCATAATGGGTTGAATTTGGCTCGGATAATTGGAAAAAACGGCTATGATGTAATAGCTTATGTTGTGGCAGATCATAGTGACAGTTTTGTTGCAAAGTCAAGATATATAAAGCAGGCATATGTATTCGAAACATACAAAGATGCTTATAACGAAATTAAAAAAATGAAATGCAACGAGAAACCGATTCTGATTCCATATTCAGATGGAGCAGAGATGGAACTTGACTTAAGATTGTCGGAATTTGAGAGTGATTTTATTTGTCCTTCGATTAATCAGATTCAAGGCGAAATTGCCAGATTGATGGATAAAAAGAACCAGTATGAGTGGGCGTGCGCTCATGGTATCCGTATGGCATTTTCTGAAGAAATAAAGTTGAGCGAACAGGGCTGTGACCTTCCGGAGGGGATCAACTTTCCGGTCATTTTGAAGCCGGCAGTTAGTGCTTTGGGACAAAAAGGCGATATTGTTATTTGCAATGACATAACAGCGTACAATCAAGCAATACAGATGTTGCTGGAAAAACAATATGAAAGAGTTGTTATTCAACCTTATCTTAAGGTGGATTATGAGATTGATGTATTTGGATGTATTTGTAAAAATGCTCCACACATATACTTGGTGCCAACGAAAACGCTTAGACAATGGCCGCCTCTAAAGGGAACGAATTCCTTTTCTCAGATTATCGTTAACCAGGATCTTGTGAATCGTTGTAAAGAAGTTATAATGGCCTTGAAATCATATGGGTTTTATGGTCTTTATGATATAGAATTACTTGTTGTCGATGGCAAAATATATTTGAACGAGATTAACTTTCGAAATTCTGGTGATGACTATATGGTCCTATCTCAAGAATTTTATTATCCAGTTTATTGGATCCAGGATGTTTTGGGGCAAAAAAGAGATACTTTGGAGTCCAATCCGAGTGTTGACTCCTTCGCGATGACACCTGTTGCTGATATCATGAATGTAAGAACGCATCGACTTGGGGTTGTGAGATGGCTGAAAGATTTTTGTAAGACGAAGGATTATGCTCTTTGGCTCTTTGGTGACAACAAGCCAATGCTAGCTTATTATGCAAATCGATTAAAGAAAAGTCTAAAGAAAAGGATATTTGGTCGATAGAAGGTGAAGAGATGTTTTTATCTTTAAAGGATATACACGAATTACGAAACAGTATTCGAAACGAATATAGAATCAGAAGATTTATTAGAGAGAATCCTGAAATAAAGGGATTATTATCGCCGAACAAGCTGTTCCGAGACAAATACAAAGGACAGCGGTGTTTTGTTTTGGGGAATGGGCCTTCGTTGAAAAATGTAGATTTTAGCCTTTTACAGGATGAAATTGTATTTACAGTAAATCAGCTGCCCAGAAACAAAGAATACGAAAAATTAAAATCCAATTTCCATTTTTGGGCAGATGAAAGATTCTTTAATATCGATGAAACAAAACCGGAGGATTTAGAATTACTTGATGTAATGAAAAGTGTTAACACGCCAGGAAATAAGCCGGTCGTATTCTACGAATATTGCGCAAAACAAATGATAGAAAAATATGATCTAGATAAAGTGTTGGATATTCATTATTTTGCTCTTGTTCATTTGGATTTTGACGCTTATACAAAGAGGCACAAAATAGAAGTCGATAAATGCTTTCCTAATTTACCAACTGTAGTGCATAGTATTATTGCCATGGCTGTTGATATGGGCTTTTCGGAGATTATTCTACTTGGATGTGATTGTACAGGGTTTATAACAACAGCCCAAGCGAAAATGAAAAATTGGAACAATGATATTTTATATGGCTATAAAATCTCAGAGAATGAAAAAAAACGTTTAGAAAAATCGAACAATATGTTTTCTATCGAAAATGAATTGAGATTTTACGCTAACATATTCGCTACATATTCTAAATTGAATAAATTAGCAGAAAAAAATGGTGTAAAAATTTATAATGCTACGGAAGGCGGTCTTCTTGATTGCATTCCACGTGTTGATTATAACTCGCTTTTTAACAAAAATGATTGATTTAAAGTCAAATATTGTAATTTAGAAATTACATATAAGGTGAAAAATGGAAAATGATTTAAAAGGCAAAACCATCTCAGGAATTTTTTGGAAGTTTATGGAGCGAATAGGCGCAAAGGTAATAAGTTCTATTGTATCAATAGTTTTGGCGAGATTACTGCTTCCTGAAGATTATGCAGCAATTGCCTTAGTAATGGTATTTATAAATTTAAGTGATATTTTGATAAACTCAGGATTCTCAAGTTCACTTGTGCAAAAAAAAGATGCTGATGATGTTGATTTTTCATCAGTATTTTATATAAGTTTGATATTAAGTATAGTATTATACATTGTCATCTTTATTTGTGCTCCATTAATATCCGTTTTTTATGATATGCCTATTTTAACTCCTGTAACAAGAGTAATTGGAATAAAGGTTATAATTTCGGCTATAAATGCAACCCAGCAGGCGTATGTATCGAGAGAAATGACATTTAAGAAATTCTTTTTTGCCACACTTATTGGTACATTAATTTCTGCATTCATAGGTATCATAATGGCATATAATGGGCTTGGTGTATGGGCATTAGTTACACAGCACTTATCCAATTTGACAATTGATACTATAGTGTTGTGGTTTACAGTAAAATGGAGACCGCAAAAAACGTTTTCTTTTAAACAAGTTAAGAAACTGTTGAATTTTGGGTGGAAAATATTAGCATCAGACTTACTAAATGCAGTGTTTAATGATTTAAGGACGATACTAATAGGAAAAAGCTATTCTGCAGATCAGCTGGCATATTATTCTAAAGGCAAAGAATATCCCAATACAATAGTTACATCTATAAACAGCTCTTTGAATATGGTTTTGTTTTCTGCAATATCAAAAGAGCAGGAAAACATTGATGTTGTCAAGTTAATGGTCAGACGATCGCTAAAATTGGCATCTTATATTATTTTCCCTGTTATGATAGGCTTTGCTGCTGTAGCCGAGTCTTTTGTTCATGTTTTTTTAACGGAAAAGTGGTTGACGGTTATTCTATTTTTACAGGTATATTGTTTTGCATTTGCCTTTTCCCCATTATTATCGATAAATTTACAATTAATAAAAGCCATGGGAAGAAGCGATTTATCAATAAAGATTGAAATAATAAAAAAAATAGTAGGACTTGCAATACTTTGTGTAACACTTTTTATTGGTGTAGAGGCAATAGCAATAGGCTCTTTAGTATCTCAAATTCTGTATTATTTGCTCAATAGTTTTCCAAACAAAAAATTAATAAAATACAGCGTCTTGGAACAGTTGAAAGATATTTTTCCTAATTTTTTAATTTCGATAATAATGTTTATTGCAGTTTATAGTTTAGGTTTTTTGATGGAATATGGAATGGGATTGATGATTTTGCAAATATCACTTGGGGTTTTGGTATATTTGTTAATGTCTTTGATTTCAAAAAACGAGTCGTTTTTTTACATATTGAATATGGTTAAAAACAAATTTATAAAAAAATAAATTGCTGATGAATCTACGGAGATAAAGCATGAAGTATGGGATAATTACACTTTTTCAGAATTATAATTATGGCGCAACTTTGCAGAGTTATGCCTTGCAAAGAATTGTTAAAGAATATGGGTATGATGTTGAAACGATTCAATATGAACGTACGGCGATTAATACAAATAAAACTGGTATTTTCAATAAATTAACGCCTAGAAAAATTTTTTGTTTTTTAGCAAAAAAAATAAAAAGCACAAAGATAAAAAAGGATAATAGTATATTTATTGAAAATGATGACTCTATTAGAAGATATTTATTTGACAGTTTTATAAAAGAAAATATGCTTATAAGTAAGCATGCATATACAAAATCTACTATAGCGGAATCTAACAGAATATATCAAGGTTTTATATGTGGCAGTGATAACATTTGGAATAAAAATTTGTTTGACTCCTCATTTATGCTTGATTTTGCCGATGAGAAAAAAAGAAAAATTGCATATGCCCCTGGGATGAGTACCGATCATTTATCAAAAAAACAACAAGATTTATTTTTGCCACCAATAAGAAGGCTTGATTACTTGTCTTGTAGGGAAAAAATAGGGGCATCCCTTTTGGAGAAATTGATAAAAAAGGAGGTAAAAGTTGTTTTAGATCCAACGTTATTATTAAGCAAAGAACAATGGAGTGAAATATCCGTATCTCCTGATATTAATCTCCCCCCCAGATATGCTTTCGCATATATATGTGATCATAATACATTGACTGATATTAAAATTAAAGAAATATCGAAACGGTTGAATTTGCCAATAGTGCTTGTTCCAAACATGGGCGGCGAATTTAAGTTGTTTGGTGCGGAGTCTGTTTTTAAGGTGAATAATGTTGGACCAGCAGAATTTATTTATTTAGTAAAAAATAGCAATTTGGTTTTGACAGATTCGTTTCATGGCACTGTGTTTGCATGTTTGTTTGAAAAAATTTTTATGCTTTTAGAAGATTTTCCGATACAAATAGAATGCAGTTGAATTATCGAATAGACAATCTTTTGGATTTGGCAGGGATAAGCTCTTCTCGTATAATAAAAGAAGTAGAAGATGAGTTCAATGAAGAATCAATAAATTGGGATAATACAAAGAGATTGATTAACCAAAAGAAAAATGAAAGCCTGTTGTATTTAAAAAACGCTTTGAAGAATAATTAGTTTTGGAGATTGTTATGACAATTGTTGCAGTAATGCCTATAAAATTAAACAACGAACGCCTTCCAGGAAAAAATACAATGTTATTGGGAGGAAAACCATTGCTTCAGCATGAATTGGATGGGTTGAAATCTACCAATTTGATCGAAAGCATAAATGTTTTTTGCAGCAACGAGGATGTTATCCCGTTTTTGCCTGAAGGTGTGAATTTTGTAAAGCGTCCTGAATATTTGGATTTGCCTACATCGAATTTCAATCAGATATTTGAGGCATTTATGGATACTATGAATGCGGATATATATGTCTATGCGCATGCCACAGCTCCGTTTATTTCGGTTGAAACCATGAAAGAGTGCATAGAGGCTGTTATGTCTGGCGAATATGACTCTGCTTTTTGCGCCGTGAAATTACAGGATTATTTGTGGCAAAATGGCGAGCCGTTGAACTTTGATGCATCAAATCTGCCGAGAACGCAAGATCTTCTGCCAATTTATCAAGAAACATCCGGCGTATATGTATTTAGAAAAGAAACATATGAAAAGTACAGACGAAGAATAGGAAGGAAGCCATTTATAAAGGAAGTCTCATTTAAGGAGTCTGTAGATATAGATAACCCCGAAGATTTTGAGCTGGCAGAAGCGCTTGTAAATATAAATATTTAAAGGGGAGTAATACGAATGAATTCATTAAAAGTTCTTGATGTAACCCTTCGTGATGGCGGATGTGTAAATGAGTTTAACTTCGGACAATCATACATGGAAAAAATCCTTGCCGCTCAAGAAGCTGCAGGTATAGATATTATCGAATTAGGCTATATTGATGAGAATAAGGGTTCTTCTGTTGGCAGAACTCAATATTCTGATGAACAGGTGATAAAAAAATCTATTTTAAAGAATAAGAAAACTGGAATTACATATGTCGCAATGATAGATTATGGCAAATTCAATATCGATAATTTGCATGACTATACGGAAGATGGAATTGATGGAATCAGACTAGCGTTCCATAAAAAAGATCGTTTTGATGTGATTGAATTAGGCAGAAAAATCATATCGAAAGGATATAAGTTTTTCGTCCAACCAATGATAACTTTAAGATATGACGATAGGGAACTTATAGAATTTATTGAATTAGTAAATAGTAAATTGCCTGATGCTGCAGGATTTTATATTGTAGATACGTTTGGTGAGATGAGACCAAATGATATGAATAGAATTTTGCATCTTGTAGATAATAACCTAAATTCGGACATACCGTTAGGATTTCATTCTCACAATAATCTGCAGATGTCATATTCAAATGCGATTTCTTTGTTGCAATTTCCAACAAATAGAGATTTGATGTTAGATTGTTCTATTATGGGAATGGGAAAAGGTGCTGGCAATCTTAATACGGAGCTTCTATTGGAACACCTGAATTTATTCTATGGAAAGAAGTATGAAATATCCCCTTTGCTTGAAGTAATAGATAAAGTTATTAATCAGCTTCATGATGAATTTTATTGGGGATATGCTCCGGAATATTATCTTTCGTCTGCAAACGGATGCACTCCAAGTTATGCAAGTCATTTTTATAATAAACACATGCTTCCTATTGATCAAGTAGGCGAATTGCTTGCTATGATTAGCGAGGAAAAGAAGATATCTTTCGATAAGAATTACGCTGAAGAAATATATCGTCAGTACAATGAAAGTAAGGCGGTGAACGATGCTACTGTTGTTGAAGAACTGACAGCCGCATTTGCTGGGAAAACAATATTGTTAGTTGCTCCGGGAAAAAGTATTTCTGAGCATAAGGAAAAAATAGTAGCGGTTTCTGAAGCTGATGATGTTGTTACCATTGGGTTGAACACCGTGACAGATAGTAATGATTATCTACTGACTACACGTAAAGATATCTATGATTCTGCGGTTGCAAGTGGAAAGAATGTTATAGTTTGCTCTAATATATCCAAGGGCGGAAGGGGTAATGTAAGGATTCTCAATTACAGTAACTGGATTGATGTTGATGATAGAACACACGATTCCTCTTCTGTTATTGCATTAAATCTATTGAAAGCCTGTGGTGTAAAGTGTGTAAAGCTGGCTGGCTTTGATGGATTCTCTGCAAATATAAATGAAAACTATTTTGATCCCAATATGCGTCGACCGGTCACTATTGAGCAGGCTGAAAGAAGAAATAAATACTATAAAGAGTTTATTAATAGGATAAAAGAAGGTGGAGTTAATGTTGAATTTATTACGCCTTCCAAATATGAATAAATTAAGTGATCAAAATAGATAGTTGGAAGTTGATATTGCCCGAGAAGCGGCAAGAAGCATTTCGGTTCTTGTGAATAGTCGGGTTGAACTTAACAATAACATAATAGGTAATCCAGCGTTGTTTTATTGAGATCACTATATTTGAGTATGTTTGTTATTATGACATTAGGTATAACGGTTATTGTGTATGGCAAGACGAAGGAGTATTTAAGAAATGGTAAAATATCTCGTGATGGATGTTGATGGGACGCTCACAGATGGAAAAATTTATATGGGGCAAGAGGGAGAGCTGTCAAAAGCCTTTGACATAAAAGATGGCTGTGGAATTGCCCAAATTCTTCCTAAGTATGAGATTACACCGATTATTATCACGGCTAGGAAAAGTAAAATACTTGAAAATCGGTGTAAAGAGCTTGGAATTGTTGAGTTGCACCAGGGCGTAAGCGATAAATTGATAAAACTAAAAGAAATCGTAGGAGAGGATTTCAGCACTGTTGCTTATGCAGGAGATGATTTGCCCGATATACCTTGCATGGAAGCAATAAAAAAGGCAGGGGGGCTTGTGTTATGCCCATCAGATGCTATTCCGGAGATTAAGGCGCTATCAAATTATGTGTCTGTATGCAAAGCGGGCGATGGAGCAATTAGAGATTGTATCAATTTTCTTGTTCAAAAGAGTGGAGACTCAAATATAGAAAAACGAATAAGGGATACTATGAACATCATTCTTAGTGGTAAGTACCTTTCTTTTCGTGATGGAACCCTGCCTGATGGTACACAATTCGTAATTCATGAATATATGACCAAGGATGAAGCTGACTGTGTCATCGAAAGTCATAGAATGCATATTGATATACAATACATTATTGAGGGGCATGAAGAGTTTGCGACATATATGCCGGCAATGCTGACCAGTAGCGGTATCTATAATGCAGAAAAAGATGTAGAGTACTGGCGGGATGGGTTTGTGTCATCCTATAATATTTTGAATCCCGGGAGTTTGATTGTTGTTTATAATGGGCAACCGCACAAGGGGGCAATTAAGCACGGAAAAACGGAAAAGGTAAAAAAATTGGTATGTAAAATAGAGATTTGATGTCTAGTAAATAACCCTATCTGATACAAAGTGCGGGGGTATGTAACTATATCAAACACCGGGTCATGGCGAGCTGCCGGCGGTTACGATGTATATGTTTGTGAGCTTCAAAGTAGACGGCGAGACTAAGTCTGTTTCCCAGTATGTGCGTGTTGACAACATTACAAAGCCTGGTATCACACTTGAAAATGGCAAGGTCAATGTGGAGATGTACAATTATGAATTCTCCAAGGCTTATGTGTTCTACTTGAGCGATGCTGCATCTGTTAATACTAACAACTGGACTCAGGTAAAGGATGCTGCTGCAAAGGAGCAGAACAATCCTTACGCAAGCACGACCAAGAACGGCTTTATGACTTATCGGCAGTCTTCTAAGAAGAACCATAAGGATGCGATTTATCTCCCCAATGTGGCAGCACTTATGTTGTGTTCGTAAGCTACATCGACGAGGACGGTGCCATCGTGCAGGTTTCCGAGACTTTTGTGGTATAGTAAGCTCTGTATCCAAATAGCATAAATTCCAACGGCTTCGGCCCGCCATTCCGGCGGGCCGAAGTTTTTGCTTTGGAAAAGTGTGTAAACGCTTAAAATATACCTCTAAACATTGACATATAGCAAAAAAATGCTATAATTGTTATTGTGTGAAATATTGATTGTCCCCCAGTTAAACACCGGCAAACAGGCGAACGGTGGCGCAATCGTGCAATGAGAGGTATTTTATGAATCAGGAAGATCGTGAAATTGAAATAGACCTGCTGCAGCTGGGAAGAGCGCTGTGGGAAAAAGCAATATACATCCTGTTGGTGGCAGTGATATTCGGCCTGCTGGGTTTTGCTGGAAGCAAAATGTTTGTAACGCCGGTTTATCAAGCCAGCGCGAAAATGATCGTCAACAACCGTAAGGACGATACCCAATATGTTACCAATGATCAGTTGAATTCTGCCAAAAGTCTGGTGGATACCTATGCCATTATCATTCGCAGCCGGAATGTTCTGAATCAGGTGATTGCGGAACTGGAACTACCGGAAACCTATGGCCAGTTGTACAGCCGTGTTAGCGTGCAGGCTGTGAACGACACACAGGTTATGAAAATCACTGTTCAGCATACGGACGTGTCAACTGCCTTTGCGATAACGGAGAAGATCCTGGATATTGCCCCGAATATGATAATGGATGCTGTGGAGGCTGGTTCGGTAAAAACCGTGGAGCAGGCCTATGCCAGTTCTGCCCCTGTATCGCCCAGTGCGCAAAGAAATGCGATTCTGATGGCAATGGTTGGCTTTGCCCTGGCCTGTGCAGTAGTTGCGATTAAGTTCTTGGCAGATAACACCTACAAAACAGATCTGGATGTTCAGAACGATTTTGACTTGCCTGTGCTGGGTGTGATTCCCACTTTGGAAAGCTGCGGGGCGCGTTCTAAGTATAGTTATGGCTATGGTTATGGCCGTTCTGCAAAAAAGGGGGGGTGAGTGGTATGATAAAGAAGAAACAGTCAATTGTACCCAACAATGGGCCGCATTTGATTACGGATAATGTGCCGTTTGAGTATGTAGAGGCCTATAAGGCTATGCGTACAAACTTCAATTTTGTCACAGCGAACGGCAAGGCTCAAAAAATTATTGTTACCAGCTCTCTTCCCAATGAGGGAAAATCCACCGTTGCGATCAACCTGGCTATATCTCTGGCCCAGGCGGACAACAAGGTCCTTTTGATAGATGCGGATCTGCGCAATCCGGTTCTGCGCCGGTATCTGTGCCTGAAGGTTGATCACCAGCTGGGACTGAGTGCGCTGCTGAACGGCGATGTGAAGGTAGGTGACTGCCTTATAAAGACGGAGTATGACGTGGATGTGATTGCCAGCGGTCCCACTCCACCCAACCCGGCAGAGTTGATTCGGTCAGATGCGATGCGCAGCCTTTTGGAGGGGGCTGCAGAAAACTACGATTACATTATTTGCGATACACCGCCGGTAGGTGTCATTACCGATGCGGCAGCGCTAAGTCCTTTATGCGACGGTGTGCTGTATGTAATTCGTCAAAAATACTCCAATAAGAGCCAGGTTCGAAACGCAATCAAGAAGCTGCAGGCGGTAGATGCGAAAATTCTGGGCACAATTTTGTGCCAGTATGAAATTCCCAAGCGCCTGGGTAAAGGTTATGGCTACTATCATAGCTACAGATATAGGACAGAGTGATTATATGAAGCAGTCGCTGACGGATCTGCATACCCACAATTTGCCGGAGTTTGATGACGGCGCAAAGAGCCTGGATATTGCCTTGCAAATGCTTCGCATGCAGAAGAAAAGCGGTGTGGACCGGGTCGCTTTGACACCCCATTATTATCCCTTGCGGGAGGAGCTCCAGCCCTTTCTGGAAAGGCGGCAGCGGGCGTATGATATGCTGCTGTCTCGATGGGACGGGGAGACTATGCCCGATTTGCGCTTAGGAGCAGAGGTTCGCTACTCGCCACTTCTGGCAGATATGAATTTGCGCGCTCTGACAATTGGGGAAAGCGACTATTTGCTCTTGGAGCTTTCTGATACAGAGACACCTACTCACATCGAAGAAGTTTTGAAACGGATGCTGCAGCAGGGGATTACGCCGATATTGGCACACGTGGAGCGGTGTTATTATTTTCGGCAGATGCCGGATCGACTGTTCGACCTGATTGCAATGGGTGCCTTAGCACAAGTTACCGCTAAGGCGCTGGTGGATAGAAAAGATCAAAAATTTGCGGCAGCCTGCATAAAAAACGGCAATGCCCAAATTATTGCCTCGGATATTCACGATTCGTCTGAGGGGAAGGCCTGCATAGGCAATTTTTCGGCGAAGCTGAATGAAGGGTGGATCCTCCGCGGGGAGGAATTTGCCAAAGCTGTGTGGGAGAATAACCTCCCCCCGGCATTTACCATAAAACCAATTACAAAAACGCTGTTCGGCTACGGCTGAAACAGGTGTCGAGATATTGACCGAAACTGGGAAGGTTGAGATTTGCGGATGGATAAGAATTTGTTGATCGTGGGAGCGGGCTCGTATGCGCAGGTTGCCTTTGAGATTGCGACGGATATAGGATGCTTTAAAAAGATAGGCTTCGTTGATGATAAAATCAAGAGCCTGAAAAATGGCATTGCTGTGATTGGTACCACCCGGGATATTGACTGTTTGACAGGGGAGTACAGTGATATTATTGTCGCTATCGGCAATCCGGAAGTCAGACTTTCCTTACTGACGAGAATCAAAGAAAAATTTCCGCAAAACATCGTATCTTTGATTTCGCCAAGAGCATATATTTCATCTGCGGCAAAAGTTATGCCTGGATGCATTATTGAGCCTATGGCAGTTGTCCACTCCCAGTGCGTGCTGGAAGAAGGGTGTATTATTTCGGCTGGTGCTGTGGTAAATCACGAAAGCACCTGCGGTAGAGGTGTCCATGTGGACTGCAATGCAACTGTTGCAGCGTATGCTTGTGTTCCTGTGGGAACGAAAATTTGCAGTGGAGAGGTGTATTGGGATGTATAAGCGCTTTGTGAAAAGAGTGCTGGATTTGATTTTTTCCGGTGTGGCGGGTGTGCTGCTGATACTGCCTATGTTGATCGTTGCCGTTGCTATTAAAGTAGATGATCCCGGGCCTGCTTTGTTTAAGCAAAGACGTGTGGGTCAAAAGAAAAATGGCGAAATTACATATTTTATGATGAGGAAATTCCGCAGCATGAAGATGTGCACACCTCACGATGTGCCTACCCATCTGCTGGAAAACCCAGAGCAGTATATCACTCGTGTTGGCAAGTTTATTCGTAGGACCAGCATTGATGAGCTGCCCCAAATCTATCAGGTCTTTGCTGGCAAGCTGTCTTTTGTCGGTCCCAGACCTGCGCTGTGGTCACAGGATGACTTGATTGCAGAGCGGGAAAAGTACGGCGCAAACGAGATGAAGCCCGGTATTACCGGCTGGGCGCAGATTAACGGCCGGGACGAGCTGGAAATTCCTGTAAAAGCTAAGCTTGACGGTGAATACGCTGCGGCGCTGAACGCAGGAAAATGCAAGGGCTTGGCAATGGATTTAAAATGTCTCTTTGGCACCGTTACCAGCGTGCTGAAAGGCGACGGCATTGTAGAAGGCGGCACCGGCAGAATGAAGAAGGAAGAAACTGAGAAACAGAAGGAAGTTGTGAGTCAATGAAAAAAATTCTGATTACCGGCGCAAACAGCTTTATAGGCACCTCGGTTGAAACATATCTCCGGGAGAACTTCCCTAGAGAATATGTAGTCGATACGGTGGATATGATTGACGGAAGCTGGCGGGAAAAGGATTTTTCTGACTATGACAGCGTGTTTCACGTTGCAGGCATCGCGCACTCGGACAGTGGTAAGATCAGTGAGGAAAAAGCTAAGCTTTATTATGCGGTCAACACCGATTTGACAGTGGAAACAGCGAAGAAAGCAAAAGCGGACGGCATAAAGCAGTTCGTTTTTATGAGCTCTGCTATAGTTTATGGCGAAAGCGCCCCTATTGGAAAAAACCGGGTGATTACCAAAGATACACCTACCAGCCCCAAAAATTGCTACGGTGACAGTAAGGTGCAGGCAGAAAACGGTATCCGCCCCTTAAATGACGATTCTTTCAAGGTGGTAATCCTCCGCCCGCCGATGATTTACGGCAAGGGCAGTAAGGGAAATTACCCCCTTTTGGCAAAATTGGCCTTAAAGACCCCTGTTTTTCCAGATGTGAAGAACCAACGGTCTATGCTCTATGTGGGCAACCTCTGTGAGTTTGTCCGGCTGATGGTGGAAAATGAGGAAAGCGGCACCTTCTGGCCTCAGAACGCAGAGTACAGCAATACCGGAGAAATGGTGAAAATGATTGCAACAGCCCACGGGAAGAAGCTGTTGCTGGTAAAGGGCTTTGACTGGGCACTGAAGCTGATGAGCCATCTGACAGGCTTGGTAAACAAGGCCTTCGGCAGCCTTTGTTATGAGAAAGAGTTGAGCGAATATAAAGCGGATTACAGGATAAAGAGTCTGCAAGACTCCATCGAGGAGACGGAAAAATGATTGATGGGACAAAGCACAATGGCCAGAAAGTAATCCTCAGAAACAAGACAGAGAAAAAAATGAAATTGTGTTTAATATCTTCTTCTGGGGGACATTATGAGCAGTTGAGCATGCTGAAAAGGCTTGAAGATAGATATGATTTATTTTGGGTAACAGAAAAAACGGATTATAAAGGAAACGCCGATTATTACCTAAATCAAACCGGCTTGAATGATGTGTTGATGCCATTTAAGCTTGTAGGAAACTGTTTCAAAACATTAAGATTTTGGTTAAAAGAAAAGCCACAAGCAGTAATTACAACAGGGACGGTCATTGCTTTGCCAGTCTGCTTGCTTGCTAAATTCTGCGGAAAAAAAGTGGTCTACATAGAAACATTTGCTCGCGTCCGAGATTGTACAAGAATGGGCAAGCTCATGTATAAAATAGCTGATTTGTTCATTTATCAATGGGAGTATTTGAAAGAGTATTACCCAAAAGGCGTATATGGGGGTAGTATATATTGATTTTTGTGTGTGTCGGATCAAGGGATTACCAGTTTGATCGCTTGTTAAAGAAGATAGATGAATTGGTTGCAAGTGGAGAAATACAAGATAAAGTAATTGCGCAAATAGGTCAATCTGAATACGAACCACAGCACTATGAGTGGCACAGGTTTGTCGATCGTGATTGCTTTAAAAAGTATCAGAATGAAGCGGATATAATTATCTCACACGCAGGAACAGGTGCATTGATAGGCGCATTAAAGCTTGAAAAACAGGTTATTGCGGTCCCTAGATTGGCAAAGTTTGGTGAAGCTCTTGATGATCATCAGACACAGATTTCCCGCGTACTTGCGGAGGAAGGCTATTTGCGTGAAGTCTTAGATATGAAAAACCTAGGGGAAGCTGTGCGCTTGGCATATGCGGATCCTATTGTGAAAAAATATGATAGACCATCAAATATAGTTGAGATAATAGATATGTTTTTGAGCAAATAATTGCGTGAAGACTTTCGCGTGGTTGTATAAGGAGGGAAGGCAATGGTTAGCGTTATTGTTCCGTGTTATAATTGCGAATCGACAATTGACGATACTATGCGCAGTCTTCAAAAACAAAAATACAAGGATTTTGAAGTCATCTGTGTAAATGACGGTTCAAAGGATAATACATTGAAATGCTTGGAAAAATGGAAAGCTTGTGAGAATTTCAATGTGGTTATCGTTAACAAGGAAAATGGCGGAGTCAGCAGTGCGAGAAATTCTGGCATAGATGTTGCAAAAGGTAACTATATTACTTTTTTGGATGCGGATGATGAATACCATGAGCAATATATAGAGTTGCTTGTAAATGCGGTTGAGCAACAAAATGCAGACGCTGCTTATTGCTATTATGATAGAGAGCGCAATAACGTTATGCGGCAGCAAGAACCAAAAACCATCGTCCAAAACCAAGAGGACGCAATGCATGATTTGCTGTTTCGCATGGCTGAAATTGCTTTTTTCTGCTATATATACAGACAGGATATTATTCAAAGCAATCATATTCGTTTTGAGTTAAATGCCAAGTTTGGTGAAGATAGAGAGTTTATTTGGAAATACATATCAAATTGCAATAAAGTCTGCCAAGTGGATGCGCCTTTGCATTGGTATCGCATTACTGAGAATTCCGCAACGAACGGAAAATCATCTTGGAGTAGAACAGATACTCTTTTGGCGGTCAAACGTATTGAACAGTATATGGAAGATAGGAGCATTTCTTTTTTGCCATTGCTGAAGGATTATATGTTTGCAAGACATATGTGGGCTGTAGCAAAGAAATTTGCTGTAACACACAATAAGGAATTGTTTGTGCGTTTAAGAAAAGAATATGATGTTAGGCCATGTATGAAACGCACAGCCAAGGACAACAATAAGCTGGTTGCCTTGGCGTCAAGGCTGTATTTGATTCATCCGATGCTGTTTTATTGGATCGTGGGATTGAAAAAATAACACATAGGTGGCCTATGAAAACTATCAAATTGTCTTATGTGCCGATTCATAATGCCGATATGATTGCCATTGGCGGCACATTGATCGGCGCGCAGTGTTCCGGCGGCTTTGCTGAAAAATGCAAATAAGTTTATCCTGATAAGGGACAGTTGTTTGCATATACGCAAGGAGAATATAATCAGCATATTTGATATACACCCCAAAAGTTAGACACTTTTTGGGTGTATATTTTTATAGGATAAAATTGTGTGCAAATCAAATAGTTACTTGCAATTCGGCGCATTATGTGCTACACTAACAATGCATAAATTTGGCCCTTTATAAGGGAGAAATGAGGCTTTTATGATTTACGAACGCGAAGGCGGCATTTCCGAACAGGAATTGCGGGAAGCTTTGGCGAAATCCCTGGAAGGTCGGAAACTGAGCAAGGTTCTGATCCTGCCCCCGGATTTTACCAGAATGTATTCCGGCGCCGGTAAGATTACCGAGATTTATTATGACCTGTTGAAGGACACCTGCCAGGTGGACATTATGCCTGCTTTGGGCACCCACGTGCCTATGACCGAGGAGGAGTGGGAGGCTTTCTTTGGGAGCGTGCCTTTCGATAGAATGCTGGTTCATAACTGGCGTACCGATGTGGTGAAGGTTGGTGAAGTTCCCGGCGAATTTGTTTCCCAGGTTTCTGAAGGCCTTGTGACCACCGGTATCGATGTGGAAGTCAACAAGCGCCTGCTGGATCCTTCCTATGACTTGATCCTGTCCGTTGGCCAGGTTGTTCCTCATGAAGTGGTTGGTATGGCTAACTACGGTAAGAATATCTTTGTGGGCTGCGGCGGTTCTTCTATGATCAACTCCTCCCATATGCTGGGTGCTTTCTACGGCATGGAGCGGATTATGGGTAAGGACTTCTCTCCTGTGCGCCGTGTGTTCGACTATGCTGAGCAGAACTTCCTGATGCACATTCCTCTTTTGTATGTGCTGACTACCACCACCAACAAGGGCGATGAGGTTACCATCCACGGCCTGTACATCGGCCGGGAACGGAGTAACTTCGAGGCTGCTGTGAAGAAGAGCCAGGAAATCAACCTGACCCATATGTCTAAGCGCCTGCAGAAAGTTGTTGTCTATCTGGATCCCCGTGAGTTTAAGAGCACTTGGCTGGGCAATAAGGCTATTTACCGCACTCGTATGGCAATTGCTGACGGCGGTGAGCTGATCGTGCTGGCCCCCGCCATTGCCCACTTTGGCGAGGACGCTGAGAACGATAAGCTGATCCGCAAGTACGGCTATGTGGGCCGTGAGAACGTGCTGAAGCTGGTGGATGCCCCCGAGAATGCAGACCTCCGGGAAAACCTGTCCGTTGCTGCACACTTGATCCACGGTTCTTCTGATGGCCGTTTCAAGATCACCTACTGTGCAGGCAAGCTGACAGAGGAAGAAGTTCGCGGCGCTGCCTTCAATTACGCTCCCTACGAGGAGATGGCCGCCAAGTACGATCCCAAGAAGCTCGTTGACGGCTTCAACACCGTGGATGGCGAGGAGATCTTCTACATCTCCAATCCCGCTCTGGGCCTGTGGGTCTGCGACGACTAAGGAGTGCCTTTCGTGAAGAGAATTGATTTACACACCCATTCTCTGTGCAGTGACGGTGCCCAGGTTCCGGCAGATGTTGTTCGCACAGCTGCCGAGGCCGGTTTGGCTGCCATCGCCCTTTCCGACCACGACTGTATTGACGGCGTGCAGGAAGCAATGGATGCCGGTAAGGCTTTAGGTGTGGAAGTGATTCCCGCTGTGGAGCTTTCCGCGCAATCCGATACGGAATTGCACATTTTGGGTTATTTCATTGACATCCACAACAAAAAATTACAGGATATGATGGCCTACGCCCTGCAGGTGCGGGAAGAGCGCCAGGAGGAAGTCTGTCGCAAGCTCAACGAGCAGGGCTTCGACATTACAATGGACGAGCTTCGGGAGGAGGCCAACGGCAAAGTCCTTTGCCGGGCCCACTTCGCCAAAATTATGGTGCGTAAGGGCTATGCTGAATCCGTGAAGGATGCCTTTAACCGGTACTTGAGTGTAGGCTGCCATGCCTACTCTAACCGGCAGGCCCTCACCGGCCCGGAAGCCGTGTCCCTTATTCATGAGGCAGGCGGCATCGCTGTGGCGGCCCACCTGCACCTGATCAAAATGCCCGATGCAGAGCTGAAGGAATACCTCAAAAGCTTGATTCCTTACGGCTTAGACGGCATTGAAGGTTACTACACCGACTATACCCCCGATATGGAGCGCCGCTACCGCGCAATGGCGGAAGAGTTAGGACTGGTGATCTCCGGTGGCACCGATTATCACGGCAGCAACAAGCCCCATATCTGCATCGGCAAGGGCAAGGGCGATTTAGAGATCCCTTACTCTGTGCTGGATGGCCTCCGTGCCCGGCACGCAGAAATTTACGGAAAATAATTTAATGAAAATAAAGGAGCAAGTACTATGAGCAAAGCAAACATTGGTCTGATCGGCCTGGCCGTTATGGGCGAAAACCTGGTTTTGAATATGGAGTCCAAGGGCTTCACCGTGGCCGTTTACAACCGCACCACCGAGAAGGTGAAGAACTTTGTGGAAGGCCGTGGCGCCGGCAAGAACATCATCGGCGCATACTCTCTGGAAGAGCTGGTTGCCAGCGTTGAGAAGCCCCGCAAGATCATGATGATGATCAAGGCAGGCGGCGCTGTTGATGCTACCATCGAGTCTCTGCTGCCTTTGCTGGATGACGGCGATATCATCATCGACGGCGGCAACTCCCACTTCCCCGACACCATCCGTCGTACCGAGTATGTGGAATCCAAGGGTAAGCTGTATATCGGCTGCGGTGTTTCCGGCGGTGAAGAGGGCGCTCTGAATGGTCCTTCTCTGATGCCCGGCGGTTCTCCCGCTGCTTGGGAAAGCGTAAAGCCCATCCTGCAGGCTATCTGCGCTAAGGTTGAGGACGGCTCTCCCTGCTGTGATTGGGTTGGCGAAAACGGTGCAGGCCACTTTGTGAAGATGGTTCACAACGGCATTGAGTACGGCGATATGCAGCTGATCTGCGAAGCCTACCACCTGATGAAGAATATGCTGGGGATGTCCGACGACGAGATGCACGAAGTGTTTGCTGAGTGGATGAAGGGCGACCTGGACAGCTACCTGATTGAGATCACCCGGGACATCCTGGCTTACAAGGATACCGATGGCGAGCCCATCGTGGAGAAGATCCTGGACACCGCCGGCCAGAAGGGTACCGGCAAGTGGACCGGCATTGCTGCTCTGGACGAGGGTGTGCCTCTGACTCTGATCGGTGAGGCTGTGTTCTCCCGCTGCCTGTCCGCTATGAAGGACGAGCGTGTGGCTGCAGCTAAGGTTCTGCCCGGCGCTGCTGAGGCTGCTCCCAAGTTCACTGCCGAGGAGAAGGCACAGTGGATCGAGAATATCCGCTGCGCTTTGCTTGCCTCCAAGCTGATCTCCTACGCACAGGGCTACACCTTGATGCGTGCAGCTGCCAAGACCTACGGCTGGAATCTGAACAACGGCGGTATCGCTCTGATGTGGCGTGGCGGTTGTATCATCCGCTCCGTATTCCTGGGCAAGATTAAGGACGCTTTTGATGCCAACCCCAACTTGACTAACCTGCTGCTGGATCCCTACTTCACCAAGCTGATCGCAGACCTGCTGCCCGGCTGGCGTAAGGTTGTCGCACAGGGCGCAATGACCGGTATGCCCACTCCCGCATTCTCCTCCGCACTGGCTTACTACGATGGCTACCGTTGCGACCGCCTGCCCGCAAACCTGCTGCAGGCTCAGCGTGACTACTTTGGTGCGCACACCTATGAGCGTATCGATGCTCCTCGCGGCCAGTTTTTCCACACCAACTGGACCGGCCACGGTGGCAACACCTCCGCTACCCAGTACGACGTGTAATAGAAAGGAAAAAACTTATGAAGATTCGTGAAAATTGCAAGTATGCTCTGGTAGTTCCCACCAGTATGGGTGTTCGTATCACCCCTCCCAACGGCCAGCCCGTTGCTTCTTCCAATATGTTTATGATGCAGGCCACCTCCGCTGAGACCAATGTGGCTTCCATCTCTGCGTACCTGGGCCTGCCCACCAAGGTGCTGACCACCTTCGTGAAGGACAGCCCCATCGCTGACTTCATCAAGCGCGACCTGCGCTCCCGCGGTATGGACTACGAAGGCAAGGAAGTAGAGCAGGGCGATCCCTGGGGCTACCGCCATCAGTTCAACATCGCTGACTCCGGCTACGGCTCCCGTGGCCCCCGAGTCTGCAACGACCGCGCCGGCGAAGTTGGCCGTACCCTGAACATCAAGGACTTCGACCTGGAGCGTATCTTCGGCCAGGAGGGCGTTGGTATTCTGCACCTGTCCGGTCTGATCGGCGCTCTGTCCCACGACACCTCTGTGTTCTGTCTGGAGCTGGCCCGCGCTGCTAAGAAGTACGGCACCCTGATCTCCTTTGACCTGAACTACCGGGCTTCCTTCTGGAAGGGCCGTGAGCAGGAGCTGCACGACATCTTTACCGAGATCGCTTCTGTTGCTGATATCCTCATCGGTAACGAGGAAGACTTCCAGCTGTGCCTGGGTGTCAAGGGCCCCGAGGCCGGCGGTAAGGATATCGCTGCCAAGATCGACTCCTTTAAGGAGATGATCAAGCGCGTGAAGGAGCAGTTCCCCAACGCATCCGTATTTGCTACCACCCTGCGTCAGGTTGAGAATGTTAACTCTCACCTGTGGGGCGCAATTATGCTTGCTGGCGACGAGTGGCATGTCGTTGAGCCCCGTCGGATCACCGTTCTGGACCGCATTGGCGGCGGTGACGGCTTCGTGGGCGGTATGCTCTACGGCATCCTGCGTGGTTGGGAGTCCGAGAAGTGGATCCAGTTCGGCTGGGCATCCGGCGCGCTGGCTACCACCTTCCTGACTGACTATGCGCAGCCCGCTGACGAGGACGTGGTTTGGAGCGTCTGGGGCGGCAACGCAAGAGTTAAGAGATAATGAAACTTTATGGGGCACAGGCATCCGCCTGCGCCCCATTGACATAAGGAGAAATTTATGGAAAAGCTCCGTTACGGTATATTAAGTACATCTTCTATCGCACCCCGGTTCATTGCCGCTGTGCGAGCCACCGGGGCGGGGGAGATTGTCGCCCTGTCCTCCCGCACCTTGGAAAAAGCCAAGGAAAAAGCAGCTTTGTGGGAGATCCCCAAAGCCTACGGCGACCACGCAGAACTGCTGGCAGATAAGGATGTGAATATCGTCTATATTTCCTCCGTGAATGCCCAGCATTATGCAATGGCAAAGGCGGCCATTTTGGCCGGAAAACACGTGGTTTGCGAAAAGCCCTGTACCACCTCTGCCGCCAACACCCGGGAACTGTTTGCCTTGGCCCGGGAAAAGGGCGTGTTTCTGATGGAAGCGGAGAAAATGCTGTTCTTGCCGGCAATTCTGGAGGCAAAAAAACGCATTGACTCCGGAGAATTGGGTGAAATCTATATGGCAGAGATGTCGCATTCCTTCTCTGCCGGATACAATACCTGGCTCTTTGATCCGGCAGCCGGCGGTGGCACACTCCTTTCCAGTGGTATCTATGCAGTGCAGCTACTCCAATGGCTCTTTGGTCCGATGAAATCCATCGGTGGTGTACGGTCTGTGACAGAAAACGGCGGTGAATGGCAGTATGCTCTTTCCGGGGAAATGGAAAACGGCATATTGTTTCATATTAAAAACAGTACCCGGGTGAATTTGGAGAATACAGCCCGTTTCTACGGTGCAAAAGGTATTGTGGAGATTCCGGAATACTGGAAAGCCCGCAAAGCGGTCTTCCACATTGATGGCAAAACAGAAGTCGCCGAGTTCCCTTGTGAGCACGAACTGTCCTACGAGGCGGCTCATATTGCAGAGTGTATCGAAAACGGTCTACTCACCAGCCCGGTAGTGACCGAGGAACTCTCCGTTGCCGGCATCACCGCCCTAGAAACTGTAAAATTCCAATGGAAATAACCTACCTCGTCATTGCGAGGAGCGTAGCGACGTGGCAATCTCCATGGAAATTCCTTAGTTGACAGAACTAAAAAACTTCGGTAAAATAGACCTATAAATCCATACATACAGGAGGAAATTATAATGCGTACAATTAAAGTTGAAGCCTTAACAAACGAGGCTTTTGCCCCTTTTGGCCAGTTTTATAATATGGAGAAGCCCCAGGGTCACGCCCTGTGTGGTGAACTGCACCGTTTCTTCCCCGACCGCGTGAATGCTGATAGCAACCACCGGGTGGGCTACTCTCCCATTTTGGTGAAGAAACCTGAGAAGATGATCATTACCCAGCAGGAGTACCATACTACCACTTGGGAAATGATCCTGCCTATGAATGATGACATGATCCTGCACGTGGCTCCCGCCTCTGCCGGCACTCCCGTCACGGAGCAAGCTAAGGCATTCCTGGTGCCCAAGCACACACTGGTTAAGATGAATGCCGCTATCTGGCACTTGGCACCTCTGCCTGCAAATGAAGACCAGCTGGCTGCTATGATCATTCTGCCTGAGTGCACCTACGCCAACGATTGCACTGTGGTAGACCTGACTTCCGAACAGCAGTTCGAGATTGTAAAATAATATAAATGTAAAACAGCGACAGGTATTACCTGTCGCTGTTTTTATTATCTTGCTCGGGGGAGAAGTTCTTTTTCAATAACCTCAGTCAAAAGATCTAATTCTTCTTTGGTGGTATCCTTGCAGATGGACACCCGGAAAGAGCCGTCGATAATTTCCGGGCTTAAACCCATAGCGGTCATCACGTGGCTGCGATGACCCTTTGCACAGGCAGAACCTGCGGAAACGCAAATGCCTGCATCCTGCAAGAGATTGATGGAATTTTGAGTGGGAAGTCCTGCAATCGCCAGGGAGAGAATGTGGGGTGCTTGATGGGAGCCGTTGATGGTCAAACCGCTGAGTTTACATAACTTCTCAACAAGGCTGTCCAACAGCAATTTTTCTCTGGCGATATCTTCTGCAAAAGTAGCCTTGCCCGCCTCACAGGCAGCTGCAAAACCGAAGATAGCAGGCGTACCCTCTGTGCCGCTGCGGAAACCACTCTCTTGTCCACCGCCCAACAGCAGGGCGGGAAAGGACTTGTGCTTGGGACTAATGTACAAAGCACCCGCGCCCTTAGGGCCGTGGATCTTATGGGAGGAAACAGAAATCAAATCTGCGCCCAAAGTCTTAGCCGCAAAGGGCACTTTCAAAAATCCCTGTACCGCATCGGTGTGGAACAACGCATCGGGTGAGAGCTTGTGGGTCAGCTTTGCCATTTGAGCAATGGGCATTACTGCGCCAGTTTCGTTGTTGACCATCATAATGGACACTAAAATGGTGTCCTTCCTTAATGCAGCCTTTAGGGATTCCAAAGAGATATTGCCAAGTTCGTCCGGCTGTAAATAGGTAATTTCGTAACCTTGATGCTCCAATTCGTTCATACACCGCAGCACCGCGGGATGTTCAATGGCGGTGGTGATGATGTGCTTGTTCTTTTTGCCGTAGCGCTTTACTGTGCCGAAAATGGCCCAGTTATCCGCCTCGGTGCCACCGGATGTGAAGAATACCCGTTCCGGCTCTGCGCCCATAGCGGCAGCAACCTTATGCCGGGCGCTGCGAAGCATTCCTGCGGCATCAATGCCGAAACCGTACAGCGCGCTGGGATTACCCCAGTTTTCTGTCAGCGCGGCAGTCATAGCCTCGTAAGCCTCCTTACAAGGCTTGGTGGTGGCAGAATTGTCCAAATAAATCATAAAACCTCGTTGTCATTGCGAACCAGTGCGAACACTGGTGTGGCAATCTCTTGTAATTATTTTCCTACACAAAATCTTTCAAAAATTCTTGCTGTGATGTCCTCGCGGACAGTGCGGCCGGTGACCTCGCCCATAGCCTCCATGGCGGCCTCGATATCGGTGAGAACCGCATCCGGGGTCTGCCCTAATTTTAGTGCCTGTAAGGCAGAAAGCATTGCCTCGTAGGCTCTGCGAATAGCATCAAATTGCCGGGGGTTGGTGAGAATAGAACCGTCGCAGGGTGTTTCGTTTGCAAACATCACATCCACCGCATCGGCAAGCAAATCTAAGCCCTCGCCGGTCTTGGTGGAGATGTGGATCACCTGCATAAAGGGCAGATCAGAGGGCTCTACCGCAGACCCGAGATCGGACTTGTTAATAAGGGCGATGGCGTTATCTGCATCCAAACAGACGTTGATAACTTCCTTATCTTCCTCGGTCAGGGGTTTCGATCCGTCGCAGACAAACAAAACTAGGTCAGCATTCTCCACAGCTGCCTTGGACCGTTCCACACCTATGGCCTCAATCTTGTCTTCGGTTTCCCGAATGCCGGCGGTATCAATGAGCCGCAGCCGGGTAGCGCCCAGCATCACAGTTTCTTCCACGGTATCCCGGGTAGTGCCGGCAATCTCCGTGACGATTACTCGGTCATAACCAGCCAAGGCATTCAGCAAACTGGATTTGCCCACATTGGGTTTGCCTACGATAGCCGCAGCAACGCCTTGCCGCAAAATGCGACCCTGTCCATAAGTCTGCAAAAGAGCATATAAGGACTTAGCATTGCTTTGTAAAGAGGAGGCATAGCTGTCCAGACCAAAATCTTCGATATCCTCATCGGGATAATCCAAAACTGCGTGGAAGTGGCTACACAGATTGGTTAGATCCTCGTAAATAGGGGAGAGTGTCTTTAGTAGTCGGCCGCCTACCTGTCCGGCAGCGTTGGCGGCAGCATTGGCAGTTTCTGCTTCAATCAGGTCAATGACTGCCTCTGCCTGGGTTAGATCCAACTGCCCGTTCATAAAAGCCCGCTTGGTAAACTCGCCCCGCTTGGCAGGCACAGCGCCGGCAGCGAACAGAGCATTGAGACCCTCTGCCAGTACCGCAGGAGAGCCGTGGCATTGAATCTCTACCGTGTCCTCACCGGTGTAGCTGTGGGGCGCCCGGGTGTACACTGCCATACATTGGTCAATGATGCGACCTTGGGTGTCCCGCAGTGTACCCAGCATCAGCTTTCGGTTGGGGGCTTCTTGTAGAGGCGTTCCGTTATTTAATGTAAAGACCTTGCCGGCAATCTCAGCGCAGCCGTCACCTGTCAGCCGCAAAATGCCAATGGCGCTGACCTGGTTGCCGGTGGAAACCGCCGCAATAACCTGGGACATAAACAATCCTCCCAAATGTGTTTTTGCTATTATACCACTACGGGGAAATAATTGCAATAAGAAAGGGCGGTGTGCAATCTCGTTGGTATAAGTCGTGCTGTTCGGGATAAACTGGTAAGAGAGGTGATACGATGCCGGAGAAGACATATTTTGGAGAAATAACCGACGAGAACATCAGCGGTATCTTTCAGGGAGCGGCGGATTTTATCCGCCGGGAGGTACGCTGTGGAGAGCATACATTGTATGCCTATGCAATTGATGGGCTTATCGCATCGGCCTATGCATCCGATTATATTTTTAAGCCCATTACGAACCACCTGCAAGGCGATACTATGGAGGAACTCTACAAGGGCGCTTTGGACGGTATGATATATAATAATGTAGCCAAACCCTGTGTGGGCCTGGATATGGTGGCGCTTTTGCTGGTGAACGGCTTTTGTGTGGTGCTGTTTCCGGGGGTGGGCGCGGTAGCTTATGAGGTGCGAACACCGGACAAGCGGGGCACATCTGCCCCGGAGGTGGAGAATACCGTCAAGGGTGCTAAGGACGCCTTTGTGGAAACCATTCGCTCCAATACCAGTTATGTTCGCCGTCACTTGCGCAGCCCGGACCTGAGGCTCTACGAAACCCAGGTGGGTAAACGAAGTCTTACCAATGTGAGTGTGGTTTGGCTGGAGGGGATCACGGATCTGGAGCTGGTGGAGAGAATGAAAACCCGCTTGGCAGCGATTGATATTGATGGTCTGCTCAGCCCATCTTCTGTGGAGGAGTATGTCACCGGCTCCCGGGCCACAGCCTTTCCATTGCTGCAATACACGGAGCGGCCGGACCGGTTCAGCCAGGGAATTTTAGATGGCAGAGTGGGTCTGCTGGTAGATGGTTTGCCCTTGGGTTATCTTGCACCGGTGGACCTTATGTATCTGATGGAAAGCCCCGAGGACCGGGGGCGGGACTATATCGGCGCATCGGCAGTACGGGTGCTGCGATACTTGGCGCTACTGGTAGGTCTGCTGTTGCCGGGATTATATATTGCCCTTGCAGCCTACCACCAGGCGATGTTTCCGTTGCCCCTCTTGCGTTCCATTATCGAGAGCAAACAGGCAGTGCCCTTTACCACTACCGCAGAGGTTTTGGGGCTGTTGGTAGCCTTTGAACTGTTGCAGGAATCCGGCATCCACTTACCACAAGCCATCGGACAATCTGTTTCTGTAATCGGTGGTATTGTTGTGGGTACTGCGGCTGTGGAAGCGGGAATTATTTCTCCGGTGGCGCTGATTGCCGTGTCTGTGGCAGGGATTTGCGGTTTCGTTTTGCCAAACCGTGACTTGGCCAACGCTTTGCGAATATGGCGTTTCGTGATTGCCGGGCTGTCGGCAGTAGGCGGCCTGTATGGCACATTAGCGGGTTTGGTGATCTTGATCATCCATTTGTCCGGGCTGAAATCTTTGGGAATCGGTTATTTGGCTCGTACCGGAAAAGTCCTCCGTCGTAGATTGGTGAAAACAAAATTTCGCAACAAAAAGCTGAATCCTCAGGACGGGAGGAATCAAGCGTGAGAAGAGTGTTGTATGCAGCGTTGTTGATCCCATTGCTCTTTGTGCCGCTGAAGCGGGTGAATGTGGCTGATCTTCTGCCCATAGAGGCGGTTGCGATTTATAGGAATGGCGACCAAGTGGTTTTGGAAACGGACACAGAGCATAAGGGTGTGGGAGAGAATGCGGAAAAGGCTCTTGCATCGCTGAAACAAAATACCCCGGCGGTGGTGTACCTGGATACAGCGGAATATTTGCTGGTTGCACCGGATGCGGTGGAGCAGGTAGAAAGTCTGCGCCCGCATCTAAAACCATCCGTAAAAGTATGTGTCTGGAAAGCTGCCGGGATGGTGAAAGATGCGGCAAAATACCTGGAGATTCATAGGAATTTGCCGACCCTGAAAACCTGGAAAAAAGAAAATGTAAAAAAGTGAAAAATACCTCTTGACAAACCGAAAACCTTTTGGTATCATAAGCGAGCGCTTCCGACAGGGAGCGCAAAAATATGCTACTAAGTCACGAAAAAATTTTGAGAAATTAGAAAAAAGTTCTTGACATTTGATTGACGTTGTAGTATACTCATAAAGCTGACCGCTTGGCGGAGGGCGTATGTACCTTGTAAATTGAATAACGCAAAGACGAACAAACACCTTGGACAATTATTAATTGTTTAAGTTTCGAGTAAAATCGAATTTAAGCC
>JAFZDL010000086.1 GCA_017561205.1 Oscillospiraceae bacterium
GGACGACCTGATCACCGGTTATGAGTTCATCAACCTGGGTAAAATGATGGACTTCATCAAGAAGGGCGATGATGCAAATGAGGCTCTGAAGAAGGCAAAGGGCAGCTATGGCCGCTTTGCTGACGCTGCCAAGTACATCGACCCCCGCCACGAATAAGAGGAGGACACAGATATGGCATTGTTTGAAGGTTACGAAAGAAAAATCGACAAGATCAATGGTGTCCTGGCTCAGTACGGTCTGGAATCCGTTGAAGCTTGCCGCGAGATGTGCACCGCTAAGGGCTTCGATCCCTACGAAATCGTAAAGGGCATTCAGCCCATCGCATTTGAAGACGTGGCTTGGGCTTACTGCGTAGGCGCTGCCATCGCTATGAAGAAGGGCGTTACCAATGCTGCTGACGCTGCTGAGGCTATCGGCATCGGCCTGCAGGCATTCTGCATCCCCGGCTCCGTTGCTGAGGACCGCAAGGTCGGTCTGGGCCACGGCAACCTGGGCGCTATGCTGCTGCGCGACGAGACCAAGTGCTTCGCTTTCCTGGCTGGCCACGAGTCCTTCGCTGCTGCTGAAGGCGCTATCGGCATTGCCCGTTCCGCCAACAAGGCTCGTAAGGAGCCCCTGCGTGTTATCCTGAACGGCCTGGGCAAGGACGCTGCACAGATCATCTCCCGTATCAACGGCTTCACCTATGTGAAGACCCAGTTCGACTACTACACCGGCGAGCTGAAGATCGTTGAGCGTATCCCCTACTCCACCGGCGAGCGCGCTGCCGTTAACTGCTACGGCTGTGACGATGTCCGTGAGGGTGTTGCTGTTATGCGTTACGAGGGCGTTGACGTTTCTATTACCGGCAACTCCACCAACCCCACCCGCTTCCAGCATCCCGTTGCCGGCACCTACAAGAAAGAGTGCATGGAGAATGGCCGCAAGTACTTCTCTGTTGCTTCCGGCGGCGGTACCGGCCGTACCCTGCACCCCGATAATATGGCTGCTGGCCCCGCTTCCTACGGTATGACCGATACTATGGGCCGTATGCACGGCGACGCTCAGTTCGCCGGCTCCTCCTCCGTCCCTGCCCACGTTGAGATGATGGGCTTCCTGGGCGCAGGCAACAACCCCATGGTCGGTATGACCGTTTCCGTGGCTGTTGCTGTGGAAGAGGCTCTGAAGTAAGATTTTGATACTGATCCGGGAAGCGGTTTCGCTTCCCGGATTCTTTAGGAGCAAACTATGAAAGAAGTACTGTATACCATCCCTGTCAACGAGGGATTTGAGGCGGATGACGAATGCCCCTTCTGCTTTATGGAGCGGGCAGAGGAGGAGCGGGCCCTGCGGTATGTGGCCGGTCCTGCCGCAACCTATATGGAACCCACTGTCCGGGCGGCTACCGGCCGTGTGGGATTTTGTACCCACCATATGAAATCTCTCTATGACTTTGGCAATAGCTTGGGCGCGGCATTGCTGCTCCAGACCCACTATACCTCTGTGTTAGACGAGCTGAAGAAGAAAGCGAGAAATCCGGAAATTCCTGCGAAAAAGAGCCTCTTTGGCAAGAAAGCAGCCCCTGCGGATACCCCTTATTGGGAAGTCTTGGCCTCCCGTGAGCATAGCTGCTATATCTGCGATAAGATCGAGTACAATATGTCCCGGTGCTACCATACTTTCTTTGAACTGCTGAAAGAGGATGAATTCCGGTCGAAGCTGAAAAACTCCAAGGGCTTCTGCGTGCGCCATTTCGCCCGGATGTTAAAAGAAGCGGAGCGCTACCTGCCCGAGAGCCAAAAGGATTGGTTCTATCCCACGGTCTATAAGCTGATGACAGAGAATATGGAACGGGTGCAGGAGGATTTGGAGTGGTTCATTGCCAAGTTTGACTACCGCAATGCCTCCGAGCCTTGGAAAAACTCCCAGGATGCGCTTCCCCGCACTATGCAAAAGCTCCAGGGTCTGCATCCCAGTGATCCGCCCTTTAAGAATAAATAAGCGGAGATTCACTATGGAATTTAACGAAAAGTTACAGGAATTGCGCAAGCAAAAAGGCCTGACCCAAGAGGAATTGGCCGATGCCCTGTTCGTATCCCGTACAGCAGTTTCCAAATGGGAGTCGGGTAGGGGATACCCCAATATTGATTCGCTAAAGTCTATCGCCAAATTCTTTGGTGTTACACTCGACCAACTGCTTTCTACAGAACAGGTGCTGACCATCGCCCGGGAAGACCAAAAAGAAAAAGAGCGCCATGTCCGTAATGTGGTCTTTGGCTTGTTGGATCTAAGTGTTGCGCTTTTTCTGTTCTTGCCACTGTTTGGACAGAGTGTCGACGGGGGAGCGGAGGCGGTTTCCTTGCCGCAGCTTACCCAAATTTCCGGGTATTTGAAAATTGGATATTTTGTGATTGTGATTTTCAGCGCCCTGTGGGGCATTTTGATGCTGGCTTTGCAGAATTATCCTTTCAAATGGAAAACACTCATTTCTATTCTCATTACTGCTGTGGGCACGCTTTTGTTCATTATCAGCCGGCAGCCTACCGGCGCGACCTTGCTACTGGTGTTTTTGGCAATAAAAGTGTTGATGACACGGAAGGTGTCATCCCTGTGACAAGGCGTTTCTTGTGAAAAAGAATAACCTCCTGTATGGTGTATGTGGGCAGATGCCCAACACTTACAGGAGGTTTTATATTATGAATAAAAAGAAATTTGTCCTTGCGCTTGCCTTGATAGTGGCATTTTCCTTGTGGACACTTGCGCTTTGCTATGTGGATGTGCAGCCTATCGGCCCTCGGGAATCTGCCGTGGGCTTTGCAACCCTGAATGGCTTTGTCCACAGACTCACGGGTGTAAATATGACTCTGTATACGATTACCGATTGGCTGGGCTTGGTGCCGGTTGCCTTTGGCTTCGGTTTTGCCATATTGGGCCTTTTTCAATGGATCAAGCGGAAAAATATCTTAAAAGTTGATTCTGATATTTTGGTGCTTGGCGGCTTTTACATTCTTGTGTTGGCAGTTTATATTCTTTTTGAAACTGTGGTGATCAACCGCAGACCGGTGCTGATTAACGGCTATTTGGAGACATCCTATCCTTCGTCCACCACGCTGCTTGTGCTGTGCGTAATGCCTACAGCGGCCCTACAGCTTCGCAATCGGCTGAAAGCAGTGATGCTGCGGAATATTGTCACCACTACGATCGCTGCTTTTGTAGTCTTTGTGATCGGCGGCAGACTCTTATCTGGTGTCCATTGGCTTTCTGACATTGTAGGCGGAATCCTTTTAGCCGGCGGCCTGGTGGTGGCCTATGATACAACCTGCCACCTTGTAGAATGAATCACAGATTTAAGTAAAACTATTTGTTATTATTGGAGAACACATCGGCAACTTCGCTGATTGTAATGTAGGCAAAATTGTCGATATCATGGACAAGTTCTTTCATACGTACTACCTGATAGCGATTCACAACAAAGTAGATCATAGATTTTTCTTTGTTGGAGTAGCCGCCTTTGGCATCTAAATAGGTTGCGCCGCTTCCGAATACTTCGCACAGCTTGCTGCACACTTCCTGGGGATGGTCGGTAATAATAATGGCGCATTTGGCTCTGTCAATGCCGTCTACAATAAAATCAATGGTTTTCAGTGCTGCGGCATAGGTGACGATAGAATACAGAGGCAGGATCCAGCTGTGCAGGATAATACCGCAAATGATATAAAGCAGGACATTATAGATCATCACAAAGGTTCCCACAGTGATACCAAGCCGCTTTGCAAAGATAACAGCCATAACCTCGATGCCGTCCATTGCGCCGCCGTAGCGGATTGCAAGACCGCTGCCAATGCCGGAGATCACGCCGCCAAACAGGGCGCAGAGCAGAAGATCTGTTCCTGCCAGGGGAGAGGCTATGCTCACATCAATGGGCAGTACATCGGTTATCAACCAAGCGCACAGAGAATAAACAAAAACCGCAAAGATAGCGTATATGGTAAATCGCAAGCCTTGGTTTTTTAAGCCGAATAAAAACAACGGAATATTTAGAATCAGCAGGAAAACAGAAAGTGTCAAAAATGACGGGGTCAGTTGATCCAAAAGCATAGAAGTACCGGAAATGCCACTGTCATAGAGCTTTACCGGCATCAAAAAGACTGTGATGCCAAATGCGTTTATAATACCCGCCATGGTGATCATCAATAGGTTTTTAACCTTGATTTTTTTTCCCTTCACAGCAATTCCTCCACAAGATTAAAATGATTTGCAAACATATTCTATCATAAAGCTTTATAAAAATAAACAGAAAAAAAGACCACCCTCGAAAGGGTGGTCTTGAAACATCGTAGCAACCAATTATCTCTTGGAGAACTGGGGTGCGCGACGGGCGGCCTTCAAGCCGTACTACTTGAAGCCAAACAAGAAAAGTTCCCTATTCCCAACGGGTTTTCCGTTTTGTTTTCACAATGAACCTCAAACTGAACCTCAAACTGGGGTATCTTGAAAAGCCATATTCACTTTTGAGATAAGATCCTTTGGGCGGTTGTAGGTTAGGTGTGCGTAAATATCCAATGTGATCTTTGCGTTTTCGTGCCCGGCAAGAGCCTGGACAGTTTTAACATCCACGCCTGCCAGCAGCAGGTTCGTGATGTAGGTGTGCCGCAGCTGATGGGGTGTAACATGGAAATCGATACTGTAAACGACTTTGCTGTTATGCGCTGCAGCTTCACCGAGAACCGGCTGCACCACATGCTTTGTCTTTACGCCGTCCTTGTACCGGTAGTAGACCCGTTCTTCTGCGGTCCGGGTCGTGATATACTTCCATAGCCGCTGCCACTGTGTTCCGGACAACGGCTCCCCATCCCGGTTGGCAATGACATAATCGGAGATCGAAGCTTCCTTGACGGCCTTCAGATGCCGCACAAGCTGTGGCGGTATCGGGATCGTGCGCCGGGAAGCTTTGGTTTTCAGATCGTGAGTAACCACAGGGCGGTTGTTCTCAATGTGCCAGGCACGATCCACATAAATGTGCGGTGCTGCATCGTCGAGGAAAACACAGTCCCATTGCAGAGCCAGAGCCTCTTCCCGGCGCAGACCGGAATATAGGCAGACCAGGACAAAGGTGTACGGGGGCAATCCTCTGATCGCATCAAGAAGGGTTTGCACCTGCTTTTCGGTGAGCGCCTTTTTCTCCTTGGCGCTCTTGCCGCCTTTTGGATCCAAGTCCTCACACGGCGAATGATCTATGATGTCGCTTTTGTATGCCGAGTAGAAAATGGACTTGTAGAGCATCTGGACACTCCGGTAGATGGAAGCGGATCTTTCTGCCGCTTTGGTGATCGCCATATTCACATCGTCCGGGGTAACATCGGCCATATACTTATCACCGAGAGGTTCGATGATGTAATTCTTGACCTTTGAGGTGTAGTCGGCCAATGTGGTTTTGCGGACGTGTGCGGATCTCATTACGAGCCATTTTTCGGCATAGTCTTTGACGGTGGGGTTCTCCCGGCGAAAAACCGCTTCCTCGATCTCCCGTTCGGCCAGCTTGATTTTCATAGTCAGCTCGTCCGGATCCTTGGCATAGAGGGCAACATACTTTCCGTCGCTGTCCTTGATCCGCTTGCGGTATTGATTTCGACTGGGTACCCATTCGTAGGTTGGCTTTTTAGGGCGGGCCATTGGAACCTCCTTTTTAGCTTGCGCCCTGTACCCGGCTATGTTATAATAGCAGGGCAAGGCTGTGATCTGTGAGAGGGTCTATGCTGGGCATCTGCCGTCCGTGGTGTTGGCGCACCATGGGCGGCTCCTTCTATTTTAGGATCTCTAATTACGAGATTATCATAGTTGCAGATATAGGTTAGCATTAGTATAGCAATAGAATAGAATAGCTACGCGTGCGAGCGCACGCGCACGCGTGTATACGCGCGCGAGAGAAATGCCACTGTGTTTTAGTCATTGGAGAGCCGGACCGCTGTTCCAATACCACACAAATTCATTCCGTTCATTTCCATGCTGACGGAAATAATGGCATCGGCTCCAAGATCTGCCGCTTCCTGTTTAAGAACCTCACAAACACCGTCGACACCGGCTTTCCATCCTCGCTGCGTTGCCTTGTTCCCTCCGGGAAGTGCTGCAACCACGGCACCGGATACGATACCAAGATAGCTGGCGATCTTACGGCCTTCAATGTTGGGGGATGTTGTAATAATCATAAAGCACCTTCCTATGTGATTTCGCAAAGGATCCACCAAGGGATCCCCTATACATTATAGCGCATGTCGTTGTCAGTCGAATGTTATATTTTTTCTATTTTCCCAAAACGGGAAATTTCTATGCTATAATGGGCTTGCCGGCAGTACCCACGAAAGGAGAAAAGCTCTATGAAGCAGGATCAGCCAAAGCCCAGTCTGAAGGAGATCTTGGCAGCGGAATTGTTTGCCAAGCTGTCGGAGTCTGCCCAGGATGTGATTATTGAACAGCTAAAAGACCTTTTATCGAAGCAATGATGAAAGCCTGCTGTTCCTCGTTCAGCATATCAAAGAGTTCGATATACTCTGCCTTACGCCCATCGCTGTTTGCAGCGGTGGGCGTTACGCTTCTTTCCATAGGAACATCGTAGCCCATCAGCCATGCTTCGGAAACATTGAGAGCCAGACCGAGGATGGTCAGCTTTTCCTGTCCGGGCTCGGTCTTTCCGGACACATACTGGCTAAGAGTGTTCTTTCCAAGGTTGACACCATACCGCTGACAAAACGGCTGCGCAGCACGAACAATGTCGGCTTGTCGGATCTGCCGCTTATCCATAATTTGTTGTAGACGCTCGCTTGTTGTGTAAGGCTTCATAGCTTTGCCCTCCCTCTTGATATGCCAATAGTATACACCATATTGAATAAAAGTTCAACAGCAAAAATAAAAAAGTTCTAATTTTTTGAACTTGCCTATTGCATTTTTGAATTTAGTGTGTTATATTGCTAACAGGTTCAACGCCTATGAACTTGTACGAAAGGAGGAAATCGCACATGGCGTATGATTATAGCAAGCTGAGCGGCAAGATCCGTGAGGTGTTTGGCACCAACGGAAAGTTTGCTAAGGCTATGGGGCTGTCTGAACGCACTGTTTCTTTGAAAATGACCAGCAAGGTTGGTTGGAAACAGGAGGAAATGGACAAAGCTATGAACCTGCTCGGCGTACCCTGTGAAGAAGTAGGCACTTATTTTTTTAAGCAAAAGGTTCATAGCTAATGAACTACCGGCGTGAAAGGAGCACAAGTATGGGTACACTACTGACCCGCAAGGAAGCTGCAGCAAAGCTCGGCATTTCCGTGGACACGCTGGATGCAGAACGAGCCAGCGGCCATTTGGCTTACATCCAACGGAAGCCGGGCGGCAAGGTTTGGATCGCCGAGGAAGCGATCAATGATTACTTATCCAGAGCGACGCACCCTGTACGACCTCCGGTCAGAATGACCAAGGAAACATACAGGAACCGTCGAGCCTGAGAATAAGCGCACAGCGCAGAAAGGAGTTGAGAGGTGATGGCATATTACAGGCGCTGCCCCTGCTGTGGAGCGAATAACGATCCCGGCGAGATCTGTGATTGCCAGGGCGAGGACGAAAAAAAGGAGGCCACCCCCGTCGCACCGGGAATGACCTCAGGCTTTATACCCATTCCATCTTATCAAGGGGCAAATCAAAAGTCAATCTTTGAAAGGAGAGATGCCCTTTGGCGGACAATGATCTGAGAGATCTCCGGGTGCAAAAGCAGCTGCCGGTTAAAGATATGGTCGAGGTTGTCCGTACCCTGTATCCGAAATTCGATAAGACCGTACAGAGCAAATGTGAGAATGGCAGTTCTTACGGCATAGCCCTCCGCCCGGATGCAATGGAAGCCCTTTACAAGCAGTTTGCCCCGGAGATTCTGGAGGGGCGCAGGCTGGCCCACAAAGAACGCCATAGATTAACCTGTCGTATATCTGCCAGGTTAGAGAACGACGACTATGCGGCGTTGCAACAGCACCTAAAGGCAGACGGATACGCAACTATGCAGGATCTGCTTACTGATCTTGTGCGGAGGTACTTAAAAGCAAAGGAGGATGCTGAATGAACATCCCCGATCACCCTGTTATCCGGAACATGGAAACCACCGGCACGCCGGATGGAAAAGCTGAGCAGTATCCTCGGTGCCCTGCCTGCGGCGAGGAATGCGAAACAGTATTCCGGGATCGCTTTGGCGCATACATCGGCTGCGACGTGTGCGTGGAAACAAAAGATGCGTGGGAAGTGGATGTGTGCTTCCCGGAAAGCGAGGTTGAATGAAAGGCATTGTAATTACCCCTGAGAATGTGATCTCTGTCCAGGACTTCGGCGATCCGCTGTATAAGACAGTCGGCGCAGCTGTTGGTGGTGGCATTGAGATTGTACACCCCAGGTTACTGGAACAGCCTTTTTGCATGATCGTAGACGACGAGGGGTTGTTGAAGGAGTACCCCTTGAATGTGGTCGGTAGTTTTCTCTATGAAACACTCAGCCACGGGTATCCGATTGTCGGCACAGTCGTGTTCATGAAAGAAGGGTTCCGAGATGGAGAACCGGACATCATCGGCCTGTCCGATGAAGATATCCAGTACTTAACTGATAAGTTTAATCACTTTTTCAAACTGAAAGGAGAAACTACCCCATGATTATTAAACCTGAAAAGCTGACTTTCGCCGATAAGAAAGTCCGTATCCTGATTGCTGGCTTCCCTGGCATTGGTAAGACCACTCTGGCACTTTCTTCTCCTGATCCGCTGTATGTCGATGTGGACCTTTCCGCAGAGCGCATCAATCGTGATGTACTGAACCTTGCGAAAGGTATTACACAGCCCCGGGATTACAAGGAACTGCGGCAGGATCTTGGCCTTGGCTGCACTGAGATGGAACTGCAGGCGGTGAGAAATAGCCTTGCAGACTATAAGACCATCGTCGTTGACACTGGTGGTAAGCTGCTTGCCATCATGGGCCAGTACGGTATGCGGATCGACCCCAAGTATGGCCGAAAAGATGGAAGTCTGTCCTTGCAGGGCTATGGTTGGCTCGGCAAAGAGTTCCAGCGCTTCCTCGATCACATCATCTATCAGCTGGACAAGCACATCGTAATCGTATTCCACACTGTTGAGGAAAAGGATGGCGACGATACCAAGCTGCGGATCAAGGCAGAAGGATCCTCCAAGAACTCCGTGTGGGAGGTTATGGACCTGGGCGGCTTCGTAGAAATGCGTGGCAACCAGCGCACTATCGGCTTCTCCAACTGTGAGCGTTACTTCGCCAAGGGCACCCGTGGTATTCACGGCGTTTACCCCATCCCCGAACTGACCCCCGGCACACCCAACGATTTCCTTACCAAGCTGTTCGAGAAGTACAATGCCGTATCTGCGCAGGAAGCGGAGAAAGCTGCAGAGGACAAAGCTGCCTATGATGCCGCTATGACTGAGGGCTATCAGCTGATTGCGACGGTAGTCGATGCAGACACCGCAACAGCTGCGCTGCATGGAATCAAGGCAATCAAGCACGCACTGACTTCCGAGAAGGAACTTGGCGCCGCTTTCAACAAGCAGGTCAAGGAACTGGATCTGATTTGGAACAAGGAGCAGAAGCAGTACACGCCGAAACCCAAGGAGGATAAGTGATGGAGAAAGTAGGAAAGCCGAGAGAAAAATCCCCCTATGCAGGCATGGTTGTCAAGACAAAGCCGGATGTTGGCATCGACCTGACCTCAGGAAGATCTTTGGGAGACCAAGATTTTCGCATTGAGGATTGGTGGGAAAATGTTTCTGGCCAGTCGTGGATGAACTCGGATGGAAACCCGGCCGCAATGAACTATGCTTTTCGCATTGGCATGGGTGGCGGTAAGGTGCCGCTCGATAACGAGGTGCTTTATGGAAAGATCGGCTGGTTTGGCTATCTCTTCCATGTTTCGGAACTCTGCTTGCCGGAGGTGGGTTAAGTGGCTCGTTATCTCATGACACACTCCCTGCTTTCATCGTGGATGTACTGCCTTAGGGAAAATCCCTATGAGGATGCGACCACTGAATCGGATCCCATGGGCGACTTCCTAAAGGTTCTGCGCCGGGAGCCTACCGAGACTACCGAAGCTATGGCTAAGGGCATCGAGTTTGAGAACCTGGTTGACGATATTGTAAACGGCTTCCACGACAAAACACACAACTGGTACGATGCGGCAAAGCAGGTGGCAGATCGTGTGCGCGGCGGTGTTCCGCAGATGAAGATCAACAAGGAAATTACCGTAAACGGGTTCACCTTTGTGCTCCATGGGCGGCTCGATTGGCTGAAAGCCGGAGAGATCGTCGATGTCAAGTACACCGGCAAATATGAAAGCGGCAAATTCTTCACCAGCACGCAGCACCCTATGTATTTTGAGTTGGTTCCGGAAGCGAACAGTTTTACTTACCTTGCCAGCAACGGTAGCAATGTGTGGCCGGAAACCTATCGCCGGGATGAAGCGCAGGATATCAAAATGGTTATTGCGAATTTCCTCGACTGGCTCGTAGCAACCGGACATATCGAAACCTACAAGAAGCACTGGGAGGCACGATGAAAGGTCCAATGCGAGGGCGCTTGGTCGACATGTCTATCGGCCTAAACCAGAAGTACCGGATTACTGTCGAGGTGGATCGTGACTTCCGGGAGGACTACGAAAAGCTGAAAGACCAGGATCTTGACATTGAGATCAAGAAGCACCGGGATAAACGGTCAAAATCAGCAAATGCCTATTTCCATGTGCTGGTCAATAAGATCGCATCTGTCCGCGGCGGTAGCGACGATGCTACCAAAAAGAGTCTGGTTATTGAGTACGGTGCTTTGGCAAAGGACGAAGACGGTTTTACTGTCGGTTTCAAACTGCCGGTATCCGTCGATGTCGATACGGTCTACCCCTATGTTAAGTGCTTCGATACCCGGGAAGAAAACGGAAAGCTGTTCAACTGCTATTTGGTCTATAAGCAGACCCGGTTGATGGACAGCAAGGAAATGGCCCGGCTGATCGATGGCGCTATCGAGGTTGCCCAGGAACTGGGCATTGAAACCGATACCCCGGAGCAGTTGGCACGGTACAAGGAAGATTGGAGCAGACAATGAAACAAGGTCAAGAAGTCTATTGCCCCTACTGTGGCAATAAAGCGGAGTATGTCGATAGCGCAGAGATCTACGGCAAAAGCTATGGAATGGTTTACCTGTGCCGCCCCTGTGATGCCTATGTCGGTGTTCATGACGGAACAGATACACCCCTTGGCCGACTGGCTAACAGAGATCTCCGCAGGTGGCGCAACAGAGCGCATGCCGCATTCGATCCCCTTTGGCAGCAAGGCCGATACCGGCGCCGGCGAAACGATGCTTATGCGTGGTTGGCCGGGAAGATGGGATTAACCAAAGAGGAAACCCACATTGCAATGTTCGATGTGGAGCAGTGTAAACAAGTAATTCAGATTATGGACAACGAAAGGAGAAATCCAAATGTGTAAGTGTAAATGCGATACCCCCGAAGAGGGCGTTCTGCTCGATGAGGACTTTATCGCTGTTCCTGTTTCTTATTACGAGGAACTGATCCGGGCGCAGACTGAGAGGGATATCCTCGAAGCAACCATCGAGGGAAAAAACCGGTACAGCATTGAACAGGTGCTCCAGGGTATCAAGGACGCCCGGGAAAAGCGGCTGCGCTGTATGTGCATTTCAGAGGAAAAAGGCCAGGACGAACCTGTTCCTGCGACCGATCCTGCAGAGGATGTGAACGAGGATGCTTAATCACATCACTATCATGGGTCGCTTGACCCGGGATCCCGAGCTGCGCCGCACTGGTTCCGGTATTGCGGTGGCAAGCTTCACCGTTGCTGTGGATCGTGACTTCTCTGGTAAAGACGGTGGAGAAAAGGAAACAGACTTTATCGATTGCGTTGCTTGGCGGCAGACCGGTGAATTTGTTTCTAAGTACTTCACCAAGGGCCGGATGATCGTTGTGTCCGGACGGCTCCAGATCAGACCTTGGACAGATAAGGATGGCAATAAGCGCAGATCTGCCGAGGTGGTCGCTGATAACTGCTACTTCGGTGACAGCAAAAAGGATGGCGAGGGTGGATCCAGCGCACCGGCGCAGAATAGCTACGGCAACTACGGCGGTGGCTATGGTGGATCCAACAGCGCTCAGCCTGCACCGGCCTATCCTCAGTCAAATTTCGATTTGATAGAGGGCGACGACTCTCAGCTTCCGTTTTAGGAGTGCTGGAGGTTGCACCTAAGGAGGTGAAAACATGTCGATTAACAGGCCTGTTGAAATGTCGTTTTGGACAGATCCAAAAGTGGTTGATAACTTCACCCCGGAAGATCGGTATGGTTTTCTCTATTGCATGACCAATATGCACACAAATCTTTGTGGTTGTTACGAGGTTAGCATTAAGACGATCTCCCGGGAGACGGGTTACACGGAGGACGCAATAATCCACCTGCTAAAACGGCTCGACAGTGTACACAATGTTATCCGCTACGATGTCAAGACCAAGGAACTGTTGGTATGCAACTGGTACAAGTACAAGTGGCACGAATCAGAAAAGGTTAACGATCCTCTGTTGAAAGAGATCCGCAAGGTGAAAAGCGATAGCTTCCGGGCGTATCTCGCTGAACTATACAATTCCCGGAAAACCGTAACTGTCCAGTATGTACCGGATGAAAAGAGCCAAAAGCCTAAAGAGCCACGCACCAAGCACGGCGAATATGGTTGGGTGAAGCTGACAGAAACAGAGTATCAGCGGCTGCTTGCTGATCTCGGTGCAGCAGAACTCGAAAGGTGCATTCGGTATATTGACGAGTACGCGCAGATGAACAACAACAAAGGCAAGTGGTCTGATTGGAACCTTGTTGTTCGCAAGTGCCATCGTGAGAAATGGGGCTTGAAACAGGGATCGGCTTCGGCACCGGCTTCCGGAACGGATCGAATACTCGGAATGATTGAAAGAGGTGACTTTGATGAATAAGGCGGAAGCTGCGAAAGTAATAGCGGTTTTGCAGATTAACTACCCTGAGAACTTTCGCAATAAATCCGACGAAGTCATTAAGGCAACTGTCGATCTGTGGGCTCGGTCCTTCGCCGACGAACCTTATGCCTTGGTGTCAGCTGCGGTGATGGCTCACATGCTATCGGACACAAACCGCTTTATGCCGCCTGTCGGTGTCGTCAAGGCGAAGATAGCAGAAATGCTAAAGCCTGACGAAATGACAGAGCAGGAAGCATGGGGGCTGGTAGCAAAAGCCCTCCGGAACAGTACTTACGGTGCCGACGAGGAATACGCAAAACTGCCCCCCGCAGTCCAAAGGGCTGTTGGCGGCGCTTCCCAACTGAGGGATTGGGCAATGATGGATACGGAAACGGTACAATCTGTTGTTGCTTCCAATTTCCAAAGATCCTACCGGGTAACGAGCCAACGGGAACGGGATTGGGAAAAGCTGCCTGCTGGCCTACGGACTTATGTGGCAGAGATCGCCGAAAACAGCTTCGGCAGATTGGAAGCCCCATCACTCAGCATCACGGATGCTGAGAGAGCCAAGCAAGATGCAATAAAGAAACTGCGTGAAGCAGAATGACCAAATATAGGAGGTTTTCAGAGTGAACGGAAATGGTATGTATGCAGCGGTCAAGGACAACGCCGGCGTGCGGGCGGTGTTCATCGAGGAAGAGATCCTGGATCTGCACCGCTTAAACACAAAAACTGCTCAGCGCAGAAACGCAGCTGCGCAGATGGCAACCGAGAACGCAAAGGCCGCTGAAAAGCAGCAGCGAGATCTGGCTAAGGCTGCACGCCGCAAGGCAATGGCAACCCGGCGCCTGATCGTGCAGGAGCTGAAGGTGCTGGCAGGTGTGATCGCGGTTGGACTTGGAATGAGAGCCGGTTTGGTGGCTGCTGCATGGGCCATCCCGGTACTCGCATTCTTCCAGGCGGTTGTTTTCTTCAAAGCGGGAAAATACTTTGGAAAGTATTTCCCCCGGTGGTTCCAGTTATGGCAGTAAGAATGGATCTCCCCCACGAAAAGGATCCACGGCGCCAGTGGTTAGGATTACGAGCAAAACGGATGGGGCAGGAATTTGAAAGCCTTCTCGACGAAAGCTTTGCCTACTATGACGAGCGTGGTTTTGCGTGCATCGAAAAAACACCGGAGCCGATGAAGCCGACCAAGGATATTGGGAACGGAAAGTTTATTGCTTGCTACGAAAAGAAAGCCCAGCCTGATTACAAAGGCACCATCAAGGGCGGTAGATCTGTGATGTTTGAAGCGAAATTCACATCGACAGAAAAGATGGAGCAGAAACGAGTGAGCCAAGGTCAGACCGATTACATGAACAAGCATCAGCTGCTCGGTGCCCGGTGCTATGTGGTGATCGGCTTTGCTACTGGAAATGTGTACCGCTTCCCCTGGGAAGATTGGTGCAACATGAAGGAGATTTTTGGCAGAAAGTATGTTACCGAGCAAGACAACCTACAGCGATACAAGGTGGACAGATCCTGGAACGGGAAACTGGCCCTCCTGTAAATTTTACCGAAAAGGAGTAGTTAACTATGAGCGAGATTTCTATGTATGAAGCTCAAAAGAAGAAAATGGAAGGATTGTGTAACGAACACGAGTTGACCTTCCGTTTTCAGAAAGACACCTATCCGCTGATCTTTACCATTAAGCCCACTGGCGGTATCGGTGCTCAGATGTCCATGCTGGAGAATGTTGAGGAAGTCGGCTATCGCAGCCCCGATGCTTCCATGACCTGGATCTTTGAGGACGGCAACCTTCAGACCAAAGTCACAGGCGGCACCTTCACGATCTCCAAGACCCTGCGCACAAAGATCGAAAACATCCTGATCAAAATGATTACATACTGGCAGCAGTACTTCTTCCGGGATGTGATCCAGCGTGGCGCTCTCAAGGATGGCATGAAGCCGGAGATCGACGAGAGCGATGCCGACGATACCGATATTGTTTCCGATGGTGTCGATCTTCCGGAAGGTGCAGAGCCTTTGGAGGACTATGTGGATGATGCCGAGGGCGAGGATCTTCTGAACGAAGAAACCGACGAACTCCCGGACACTGAGGACGAGGATCCCGTTAGTAACGGCGACGAGCCTGTGGGTGGCGTTACGGACGAAGAGATTGCGCAGGCTATCTCCATCATTCGGATGGAAAACAAAGCTTCCGTATCCCTGTTGCAACGCCGCATGAACATCGGATATGCCAAGGCTGCAATGATCATCGATGCCTTGGAGGAACAGGGCGTGGTCGGCCCCTATAACGGCTCCCAGCCCCGGGAGGTTCTTCCTTTTGACGAACCTGACGAGGAGGTAACCGAAAATGCCTAAGACCCGTACCGTTCAGAAGTACACCGACAAGGCTATCGAGCGTGCCGGTACGATGTCCAAGGAAGAGTACCACCGGATCAAACACATGCCCAAGATCGAACTGGTACATTACCTGGACCAGCTGTGCGCCACCGCATATAAGACAGGCTACACCGCTGGTTACGAAGCAGGCAAAAAAGAAAACCATATTGCCGCTTCGGAAATCCCGGACGAAGCAAAGTAAGGGAGGGCGGCCATGGCACAGTTAGTACGGAATGTGAGAACTCAGGCACAAAAAGAACTCGTCAAGATCTTCGACACCGCTTGTTACCGGCATAACCGCTGGCAGGTGTGGTCTGATTTCGTGGTGATGGCAGCGATCAGCATTTCCAATGCAGTCGATAGCAGCCACGCCAAGGCGAGAGAGGAAATGTATTTGAACATTGCCAAGAGGTACAACAGCAAAGAGTTGGAGTGCTTTGCGGAAATGCTTGCAATGATCGTTACCGCAATCGACCGGGATCCGGACCAAGACTTCTTGGGAGATCTATTTATGTGCCTGGGCTTAGGCAATGAAAGCGGCGGTCAGTTTTTTACTCCGTACAGTGTTTGCAGAGCCATGGCCGCTATGACCTACGGCGAAGATCTAAAAGAGAAAATCAAGAAGCGGGGCTGGGTGTCCGTGAATGATCCAGCCTGCGGAGCCGGGGCGCTGTTGATCGCCTTTGCCAACGAGTGCCGGCGCCCCGGCATTGACATCAATTATCAAACCTCTGTGCTATTCGTCGCACAGGACATAGACCTGATTGCCGGGTGTATGTGCTATATCCAGTTAAGTCTTTTAGGCTGCCCGGGGTATGTGGTGGTGGCAAATACCCTCACAAACCCTTGCACAAGCATCGACGGAAATGCCCTAATACCGGTGCCGAGTGAAAACATTTGGTACACACCGTTTTACTTCCGGGATGTTTGGCATTGGCGGCGCCAGTTTTGGCGGGTGCAGTCGCTGATCGAAGCGGCGCCTGCACCTCTGCCAGAACCGGAGGAAATTATCCCGGAGGTACCAGCAATCCCATTGACCGAAAACAAAGTCGGTCAACTATCGTTTTTTTAAGGGTTTATTCCCAAATCAGGAGAAGCTGCCCAGGGCAGCACGAAAGGAGTTAATTAAATGCCGAAGAAAAACAGTGAGAATGTAGAGCAGACAACCCAGCAGTTTGTGATGATCCCCATCGAGAAGCTGCACCCCCACCCGGACAATCCCCGTAAAGAACTCGGAGATCTGACCGAGCTTGCCGACAGCATCCGTGCAAAGGGCGTGTTCCAGAACCTTACGGTGGTTCCGTTCGAGGATGATTACCGTATTATCATCGGACACCGGCGCCGGGCAGCTTCCGAACTGGCCGGGTTGACGCACCTGCCTTGTGTGATCGTGGATATGACACCCAAGGAGCAGGTGGAAACGATGCTCTTGGAGAATATGCAGCGAGAGGACTTGACGCCTTACGAACAGGCTCAGGGCTTCCAAATGATGATCGACATGGGCGATACCGTGGAAGAGATCGTGCAGAAAACCGGCTTTTCCAAAAAGACGGTCAAGCGCCGGTTGAAGATGGCCGAACTGGATCCTACAGTTCTGAAAGAGGTGTCCTCCCGGCAGATCTCCATGGAGGACTTCGATACCCTGGCGAAGATCGAGGACATCGGGCAGCGGAATGAGTGTTTGAAGAATATCGGCACCGCCAATTTCGCCATCGATGTCCAGAAGAAGATCAAAAAGCAGAACATCGAAAAGAACCTGCCTTGGGTAAAGACACAGATCCGCAAGGCGAAGGGCAATAAGATCAATCGCACTCAGACCTATTACGGCAACCATTCGCAGATTGGTAATGACATCAATATCCACGAACTGACGGAGGAAACGCAGATCGTGCCGGACACCGGCACAAAAAAGCTGTTCTACTGTTTGGACGAGGATACCGGCAGACTTAGCTTCTATGTTGAAAAGGAAAAGCCTGCGCCGGTTCGCCGCCCTCAGGCAGAAATCGACCGGGAAAAGGCAATGGCAGAAGCAAATGAAAAGTGCGCCGAACTGTCGGCTCTGTGCTACAAGCTGAGATCTGAGTTCGTGAAAAAACTGTCCTACGGAAGCAAGAACCAAAAAGAAATGCTGTACGGACTGGTCAGGGCGATTATCAGCCACGGATTTCACTACGCAAGCGTTTCTTCGTCTGACCTGTTTGCGATTCTTGGAGAGGAAAGAAAGTGGGAAAGTGGCGAAGAAAAGGGGCTCACTGAGCGGCTTTTGGAAAAGCCGGCAAGCACCTACCCTGGAATTGTGTATGCGGCGTTCTGCGACAAAGACACAGAGGTTTACCATACGACCTACAAGAAGCAGTGGCCTAAGCACCACGAGAATTTGCGGCTGGACGCCCTCTATGTGTGGCTTACCTCTGTCGGCTATGTTATGAGCGACGATGAAAAAGCCTTGCAGGATGGTACGCACAGCCTGTTTACCGATCCTCAGCAGGTAAAGAGCTGATATGAAAAAGGTCTGGGCAGACTGGGAGGAAAGGTATCTGCGGAACAACTGGCCGGATATGAGTGATGCGGATATCGGAAAGCGGCTTGGTCGCAGCGTCGAATCAGTACGGACACATCGGTATGTGCTGGGCATCAAGGTAGATCCTGCCCAATGGGCGCCGGAAGAGGATGCGTATATCCTGGAGCATTGGCAGGATCAGACCGATGAAGAAACTGCTGCTGCCCTCAACCGAACACCGAATGCCGTGTATACACGAGGCCTGTCGCTGGGCTTGTTCCGCAGAAAAGCCGGGGTGAATAAATGGCGCCGGTGGACGCAGGAGGAAGTGTCCTACCTCCGGGATAACTGGGGTATGGTCACAATCCAAGGCATAAGCAGAAAACTCGGTCGCACGGAAGCGGCGATACTGAACAAGGTCCAGGAACTCGGTCTTGGTGCATTCCTGGAGCACGGCGACTACATCACCCTTCATCAGCTGCTCGTGGCTTTTACCAACACCGGTGCATCCGATACATATAAGCTGAAAAGCTGGATCGAGAACAGAGGTATGCCGGTGCATACCCGTCTGATCAAGGAAAAGCGGGTACGGATAATCTACCTTGACGAGTTTTGGGAATGGGCAGAGAAACACAGATCCTTCCTCGATTTCTCAAAGATGGAGCCGCTCGCCCTGGGCGAAGAACCGGCGTGGGTCGCTGAACAGCGAAAAAAGGATTTCAAAGCCTTTGCTACCCAGCGGAAGGATCCGTGGACACCTGCAGAGGACAGCCGCCTGATAATGCTCCTGCGGATGCAGAAATACGGATATGCGGAACTATCGGAAATGCTGCAACGGTCAGCAGGAGCCATCCAGCGCCGTTGCAACGACCTTGGTATCAAAGAACGCCCGGTTAAGGCTGATAACCACAGCGAGGAAGCAAAATGGACGGAAGCGGATTTTGAAATATTGGCTGATGGGATCCGTAACGGCGACAGCTACACGGAGATCGGCAGAATGATCGGCAAGTCCGAAAAAGCGATCCGGGGAAAAGTCTACTTTGTGTATTTAACTGAGCGGGCAGATAAAGTCCGTGAAATGATGGGAGATCAGCCGTGGGGATCCGGTGCGCCGGTACCTACAGTTAAACAGGCGGTGCACCTATCGAGAACTCGGACGGAAACCAAAGCGATGCTGGAGCAGCTTGCCGGTGTTCTATATCGTAGAACACTCGAACTGAAAAAAGTGGATTATGACCACTACTTCCAGCGGGCTATGTGTATGAACTGGGATGATCTGCATAGCTGCTGTGCGGCCGGGTGCGAGGATTGCGACGCCTGCACCGAGTTTATCCGGATCCAACCACAGTATTGCGTTCGCTGCGGCGCTACTTTCTATGAGCGCAAAGAAAACCGTGTGTGCGCCCGGTGCAGGGCTGCACGAAAGAGCCAAGCATTTAGAAAATATCAACGCCTTTATGGAGGAAGAAGAAACAATGAGTGAACAAAAGCAATTTTGGGTGCAGGTTGACGCCTATAAGCATTGGACTCCCGGTACATATCGTGCAGTAACAAAGGACGAATTGGATGCGCTGATCGACCACTACGGTGGCACGATCCTCCGGTTGGTGTCAAATGGAGAACAAGGCGCAATGGCAATGTGGGCGTGTTTCAAAAGTAATATTTCTGGCGGTTGTTACAGCGATATGATTAACGCCTACCGATTGCTTACCGATGATAAGAAATCTTTGGTAGATCGTGAGCATGAGCTTCGCCATCTGTGGAACCAGTACGAGGAACTGTATCGCATCCGGTACTACGGAACGGTCGAAGCTTATCACCTCAAACGAGCAGCGGAAGCCAAAGAGCGCTTCGAGAAATATATGCCAAAGGAACAGAACCAATGATTGTGGCGAACAGCGGCTTTGTTCCAGTAAACCGAGGGCATCGGATCGTGCCAGGATCCCGGCACTTCTGCCGGTACTCCGTGTATGACAATAGAACGGATTTTCCGATCATCATAGACGGCACTGCCGACGAGTGTGCCAAGGCCCTCAAGAGATCCCGCAACTCCTTCTACTGTATGGTGGATCGAGTGCGGAAAGGAAAGAACAAACGATACACCGTCCTTCAGCGGATGGTAGACGAGGAGGATGCCGAAGATGGCTAAGGTCAAAAAGCCAAAGAAGAATAACCGGCACAAAGCCGGAGTTATGGGGAGGTCTGACATCCCTTATGCGCAGAGAATAGCAATGCAGCAGAACCGGGATATTGTGAACTGCCGGAATCACGCAGCACAAATCACAATGTTTTGTATGAGCATTGCAATGCACGAGGTTGAGGGTATCGGTTACAAGCGTCTGGTTCGCTTCTCCCTCCACTTCAAGGATATTGTGGACGAGTTCTACGAGGATCCCGAGGTGGGGATGGCTCACGCAAAGCGCCGTATGGAACAGATCGGAATGCCGATCTCCGGCGAGTTCTTCTCTGTGAAACAAGAGGGTGCAACCGTCCGCGAACAGCAGGTACACGATCACGCCCTGCAAGCTGCGCAGGTGGCTCAGATCTGCGGTGCTATAGCTATGAACGACGAGTTTGGATTTGGGCAGGAGCGACAGCAGAAGATCTCCGAGAAAACCAACGAACTTTCCGCCCGGTATGCAAAGGATGGCAAGGGCTTCTTGCTGGAGAAGATGGCAGAGATCGGCTTTTTGATCGTCGACGGTGAAGTGAGGGCGTTTATCGGTGACGACGGAAAAGCAGTTACCCCTACACAGGCCAAAAAGGAGGGCTACCCGGATGCCTGAAAACACAACAAGGTGCGAACAGTGCAAATTGTTTATTGAGTTGAAAGAACCGTTCTGCTATGAGAAAACGGGATATCCGCAGGGCGTTACGGTCTATGGCTTCTGCACAAAAGACATCCGCAGGCTAAATAATCTTTATCCCGTGTACATACCCGATGGCGGTGTGTGCGGTGATTTCATAAGAGATCCCAACAAGCCGGATCCACCACCCGATGTGCAATTAGTAATCGAATACGAGGTGTAACGATGCCAGAAAGAAATTATGTGATTGTTGCCAACCGGCACAGAACATGGCCCGGAGGATCCCTGTTGTTTTGGGGCAGGCATACCGAGGATCACGAGGAACGCAGTTTTGGAGGGTATACCTCCCGGTTTAACCAGTGCGAAAAATACACCCGGAAAGAGCTGGAACAGTGGCGCAGAGGTGATAAGAAGCACTACCCGTTCTTCGATGAACTGGATATAGGCTCCCCGGCAGAGTTCGGAGAGTATGACGAGGTGCTGTGTACTTTGGAGCAGCTTCAGTCCATCGGCTTCTCTGTCTGGACTGTGGTCTGCACACCGTAGAAAGGATGATATTGTGGCAAAGAAAAAGCAGAAAACGGAACAGCCGGCCGCAAAGCCGGCACCGATGCGGAGGGTTACGCACAGGGGTTATACCGCTGTACAGAGCCCCAGGAATAACCATGTAATGATCGGCAAAGCCGGCAAGATGGTCTACCACGCACAGTACGAGATCAATCTGTCGGAAGATGGTCTGCGCAAGGTGATCGACGACTACATAACCCAAAGTGAAAAGGCGGTGAAACGGCCATGCGTTCCATCATAGCGGCGATACAACCCTTTTGGTGTGGCGAGATTGCATCTTTGAGAAAGAATGCGGAGATCCGAAAAACAAAACCTAATCTGACAGAACCATTCAGGTGCTATATCTATTGCACCAAGGCTCCGAAGCTGCGGTTTTGGAGATCTAAGACATATTCCTATGTCGACGATCGGAGCCACAATGCCTTTGATCGTTGCGGCAATGGTATGGTGATTGGTGAGTTTATTTGCGGCGGCATTATTCCTCTGGGTAATGTCTCCACGGATCCTTGGGATCTCTTGACAGGAGATAAGCACGAATTCAAAAAAGCTGTGGTGACTGAAAGCGCAAGGCTTACTGAAAAACAGCTGATCGCCTATGCAAACGGGCGTCCCTGTTACGCCTGGGAGATCGAAAATGTGGTTATCTACGACGAGCCTAAGCCGATCACAGACTTCGGCATCAACAAAGCACCTCAGAGCTGGTGCTATGTGAAGGAGGTGGCCTAACAGTGTACAAGGTCAAGAATATTGCGACCGGAGAGGTCAGAACTGTGTATGCGCTATGCGGCACGATGTTCCTGTTTCACAACGGGCTTGAGTGGCACTACGACAACATGGAGTATTATATGCCGGTTGAATGCTGCGACTTCTCCATGGTTAGCGATAGTACCAAGAACGCACTGCTGCAGATTGGTCGTACCGCCCATGGTGGCAAGGATCCCGGCAAAAAGAAGCAACTGACAATGGAAAAGGCGTTGGATCTGCTGAATGCAGAGTACGAAAAAGCAATGGGGCTTGAGTATATCAGAAACCCTCTTGCGTATGCGCTATACCAGGTTTGGAAGCTGGCAGACCAGAAGAACGGGGGCGCAGATCGTGGGAAAGCCTAAAATGTTCGGTCTGAACCGCACCTACATACCCAATGCCCGGGCGGATATGCACCACCGGAAAAAGGCGTTCTACCAAGGGCACAACGCAGAGGACCGGAACCCGAGGATCCGGAAACCTGCTATCAAATCTACGAAAGGGGCTGCCGAAGATGCGTAAGATCTGTTACTGGATTTTGAGTGCTGTCGAATGGATCCTGCTGTTCCTGCTGGTGATCGTCATGGCGCCGCTTGCAATGGTCGACGAGCTGTTGCGCAAGCTGCACCGGGAAGATCCGGAACACATGACCGACCAGGAGCGCCGGGAGTACTACGGCTACGACAAAGGGTGGTGAGCACGGAGCCACATGAAGAAACATATTGCATCTTGTTCCTTTGGGAAAGACAGTTTGGCGGCGATCATAGTAGGACTGGAAAATAATGAGCCTATGGATGGCGCTTACTACTGCGAAGTGATGTTCAATCAGTGGATCAGCGGTGAAGTGCCCGAGCACCGAAATTTTATATACGAAACGGCGATACCTTTCCTTGAAAAAGCGGGTGTTAAGGTGGATGTGGTGCGAGGGAAAAAGACATTCGTTGATCTGTTCCAACACAAGATTGCCGGGGATGGCGATTGGGCCGGTTGCATTTGGTCGTGGCCGCTATGCAGCAGATGCTATGTGCAACGAGATTGCAAAACCAGACCGTTGGAAGCTTACAAAAAGCAGCAATGGAGCGGGCTTGAGGTTGCTCAGTACATTGGTTATGCATCCGATGAACAAGTGCGGCTTGCCAAGCTGGACGGAACAAAGAAAATTTCGTTATTAGATAAGTATGGCATAACCGAGGATGATGCTACAAGAATATGTGAATCGTACGGGCTGCTGTCTCCAATATATGAATTTGCTCCAAGAAATGGCTGCTGGTTTTGCCCCAATGCAAAGGAGCCGGAACTGCTGCACTTACGAAAGTACCACCCACACCTATTTGAAGATCTGTTGAAACTCCAAGCTCTTCCGTGCAAGGCAACGGAGAAGTTCAACAGGGATATGACACTGTACGAACTCGATCGGCACCTGCGCTCGTTAGAGGATGATTTGAAAAAAAGGGGTAGCAGGATATGAAAAGAAGAAACCGAGAGTCGAGATCTCGGATAAAACTCATTCAGGAAAAGCGCCTCACCAAAGAGGAACAGGCGTACATTGGAAACGCCTTGCTAAAACAGAAAAAGCGGTACACCGCCGCATACACCGACTATCGCAATGGCCTGTACTTTTCGTACGATCTGGTGATAGGTATGATGCGAGGATCCCGAGCATGCGCAGCGGCAGGCGTGTCGGTAAGTCAAGTAACTGATGCTGTGCGCAATCTTGCCGAAGCTGCAAAGTATGCAATCAATACATAGGAGTGATATAATATGGCTCAAGAAACAAAGTGCCGTGGCTGCGGCGCACCGATTGTTTTTGTTAAAACATCAGCAGGTAAATCCATGCCCTGCAATCCTGGACGGGTGCCGTTCTGGGCAAAACAAAGAGGATCCGGAAAGGTCGTAACCGTCAGCGGTGATGTAGTCAGCTGTGAGTTCGACGGACCTCGCTCCACAGTTTCCGGCTTCGGCTTTGTATCTCATTTCAGCACCTGTCCGAATGCCGATAAATTCCGTAAGAAGTAATTTGCAAGGGGGTGAACCGCATGACACTGGATGAACTGAACATTCACTTTAATCTCGTTACCGAACTGAAAAAAGCCAAAGATATGCTCCAGAACCTGTGGAATGCGGCTTATCCCGGAGGTCAAGTACTAACCGGCATGCCCCATGCACCGGGGGTAAAGGATAAGATCGGCGACTTGGGTATTGAGATCGCAGACTTAGAAACAGAGATCGAAGCTATGGAAGCGATGGTCAACAACTCGGCTGTGCCGGTGCTTGCGTTCATAGCCGAGATCCCGGACATACAGACACGCATGGTTTTCCGCTTGCGGTTTTGTCGTGGGTATCAATGGAAAGAGGTGGCAAGGATGCTTGGCGGTGGCAATTCTGAGGATAGTGTGAAAAAGGTTTGCTACCGGTATTTGGGCTTCACGGCAATACCGCCAAATGAGAAGTGAGAAGTCGTCCTGTCTCCGCACGGCGTGTCACTTGCAATCCTGCTATATGTGTGCTTTACTGTAAACTGTAAAATCTTAACAAGCCAGGCGGCCATCCCTCCGGGGGTGGCCGTCACTATTTTGGGAAGGAGGTTATAGGCTCTGCGTTTCTCCTTTGCGCAGGGTCTGATCCCGGGCAGGCGTCGGATCGCCAACCGTGCCGGCAGCGGGAAAATCATCAAAGGAGGAAAACCGTAGTGTTTTCGAGAATTACAAACAAATTCAAAGCAAATCCCATGCTCTACTATGCGCTTAGCATAGCGGCATCCTGGGCCGGTGTCGGATCGCTGATGAACTCCGTCACTATGACCCAGACCTATGGCATTGTCCCGTCCATCCTTTGGTCGCTCGGCAACTCCCTGGCGTGTATGCTGTTTGGCATCATTGCCTGCAAGCTGACAACGCTGCGGAGCCTTATGCGGACAAAGGGAATGAAATACGCCATCGGCATAATGTCGATCTTCCAACTGTGGATCAATATGAACGGCATCCGGGAAGTCTTTTCTGATACGCCGATCGGCGCAGTTGGCGGAACGATCATTGTATATGCCGTGTGTATCGGCTTCATTATCGCACTGCTCAAATTCGGTATGATCCGGAATGTCCTCACGGATGGTTTTTCGTGGATCGCTGTCTATGTGTTGGTAGCGATAGTAACAGCTGCAGCTTTTATCACAACCGGAGATCTCAATACCGGCATCGGCCTTGGCTTGGAGCCGGCGAATATGGAGGTCGGTTGGGTCAAGGGCTTACTGCTGCTGCCTGGTCCGTTTACATTCCCGTATTTCTTTGAACTGCTTGATTACAATGATGTGAACCAAGATGCTACAAAAAAGTGTAATATCAAGCGGTCCTTCATCCTCGGTGGTGCGCTGTTCGGCTTCTATATGATCTTCACATTTGCGCTGGCATTTGTGCAGTTTACTCCCTGGCTGAACCTGCTGAAAGCGATCCTTGTCAGCATCATCGGCATTTCCACCATCTCCACCTTCATCTACTCCGAGTACATTGTGTTTGGCAGAAAGCTCGGCTTGGCGATTGACATTACGGCAGTTGTGTTCTGGCCGTTGTTCATCAGCCTTGGCGTTATGGGTGTATGGACCCTCATGGCTGAACTGCGGGTCTATCTCGTAATCGCCATGCTGCTGATCGCCCTTGTCCAGTGGGTGAAGCAGAAAGGGGTGCGCAGCTGATGGAAATTACCGTTAAGAAGCTGTCAGAGCTGCGCCCCGCAGCGAAGAATGTTCGCCGGCACACCGATAAGCAGATCGCCGAGTATATCCGTTCTTTGGAAATGTTCGGACAGATCAAGCCGATTATCGCTGATGAACACGGCGAGATCATTGCCGGCAACGGTCTGTATCAGGCTTTGGTACAGATGGGCAAGGAAACCTGCGACTGCTACATTCTGTCTGGGTTGTCCGAAAATCAGAAAAAGAAGCTGATGCTTGCGGATAACCGGGTGTACGAACTCGGCATCACGGATATGGACGCCTTTGACGAAATTATCCGGGAACTGGGTAACGACATCGATGTGCCCGGATGGGATGAAGATCTACTGTCTATGATGAACGCAGCTGCGGAGGACGTGGACGATATTGTGAACGGCTACGGCAGTTACGAGGAAGCCGATGTGAGCCGCCTGGCTGAACGGAAAGCCCCGGACAATGTTCCTACCTCTGCTCCGGTTGAAACCCCGGTTGCAACGCCGCAGGTAGCCCCTCAACCCGAAGGAAGCCAGGGGCAGGTACAGCGAGTGATCGTCTGCCCTAAGTGTGGTGAGCAGATATGTCTGTAAAGAAATTCGAGAGCAGCATTAGTGTCCTCGATGCCGCAAAGACCAGGATTAAAAACCTGTTCGCCAGCGGGTGCAAGGTGTATCTGTCATTCTCCTGCGGTAAGGATAGCCTGGTGATGTCAAGTCTGACCTACGACTTGATTATGGCCGGCGAGATCGACCGCAAGCAGCTGACGGTGATATTCGTGGACGAAGAAGGTCTGTATAAGTCGATGGTGGATGCAGCCATGCGCTGGCGCAAAAAGTTTATGTCCATCGGCGTTCCGTTCCTGTGGCTCTGCTTGCCGGTGAAACAGGTGTCGGTACTCGACCATCTGTCGGCATCGGAAAGCTGGATCACCTGGGAACCCGGAAAAGAGCACATGTGGATCCGGAAGCCGCCACCTTTTGCGATCTTCCAGCATCCCTGTCTGCACTACCCGGGGGAAATGAACTATCAGACCTTTTGCAAAAAGGCGTTCTCGGATGGTGTGCAGATGATCGGCCTACGCACGGCTGAGTCGCTTACGAGATTGCAGTGCATTTCCAGAGCGGATCTGTCGAAGATCAAACCGGGAGGAGCTTTTTATCCAATCTACGACTGGAAAGACAACGATGTTTGGCTCTACATCAAGGAGCGAGGTCTTGTCTTTCCTGAAATATATATGCGCCTGTACGAAGCCGGTGTTCAGCGGAACCAGCTGCGCCTGTGCTGCTTCTTTGGAGATTGCAGCACGCAAGGCCTGCGGTGGATCGCCGAAACCGACAACGATCTGTGGGAGCGCATCCAGCGCCGGGAGCCTAACGCCTATCTCGTACTGCTGTACTGGGATAGCGAAATGTTCCGCAGATCTTCCAACAAGCGCCGGGAACTCGAAAAGGATGAAGAGAAAAAGGACTACTGCGCCCTTTGTAAAGACATCCTTTTCCTGAACACCGATAAATACACCATTGCATCCGACACAAAGAAGCACCTTAAGGCTTGGCGTGGGCTTTTCACCAAAACCTACGGCGTTGCCCAGGAGAAGCATTATAAGCGGATGTACGAGGGCCTGTTATACGGAGATCCCAAAATGCGCATACTCCGCATCCTCTGGACCGTGATCTACACGGACTACAACACCAAAGGAAGGGGGTGAGCGCATGGCGAATAATGACCTCTTCTCTCCACTGGCATCTTTGCAGTGGGTGGACCGTACAAAGCTGAAGGCCAACGACTATAACCCCAATAAGGTTAGCGAGGATAATTTGAAACTGCTGGTGCAGTCGATCCTCACGAACGGTTGGACTTTGCCTATTGTTGTAAGACCTGACTACACCATCATTGATGGCTTTCATCGTTGGACTGTTTCTGGCCGAGAGCCGCTATATACGAAGCTCGGTGGTAAAGTACCTGTGGTTATCGTGGACCATGATGATGAGGCGGACGATGTATACGGTACCATCACCCATAACCGTGCCCGTGGTACACATCTGCTCGAACCTATGAAAGCGATCGTTAAGAAGCTGATGGACGAAGGTAAAACTGTTCCGGAGATAGGTAAGCAGCTGGGTATGAAGCCCGAGGAAATCTTTAGGCTGTCTGACTTCTCTCGTGAAGAGTTCCTGGCTATGATGACCAAGGGTGTGCAGGGCTATAGCAAAGCTGTGGTGTATCGCTCTACATAGTAGCTGCTGTTGTGTTCGCTGTGAGCCAACAGGCGAAGCGCAGAGAAGCGATAGCTATAAGTCGAGTGTTAACCTTGCTGAGACCGGAGAGGGCTTTGGAGAGCCGCTGAGCGGTGTTGCAACCCGGAAAAAGGTACTGTGACGGGGTGCCCGGGTTTTGGTGCGGGCTCGTCGACCCCGAAATTCGTTTAGTTAGTAAGGGGAATTTCTACCCGTTTCGTTACACTTTATGTAACACCCCTCCGGGAACGGCTGGCAAATGACCGGCAAATTACAGGCAAGTTAACGCACACTTTTCAGCGATCCGTGCGTTATAACACACACAAATCCTCTTTTTTGCGTTATTAACGCAGAAAAGTGCGATAAGGGTTTTTCGGTTGGGCATGGCCGAGATCCCCTATGATATCTCCTAATATGACCACAAGCAGGTAAGGGTCACGCAGACGGTTGCTGGTACCAACCTTATGTGCTCCGGTGCAATTCCGTGTGAGCCTGCGCTAAAAAGCGAAAGGAGATTGCTATATGGCTGGAACAGAAGAAAAGATCACGGACGAAACCGAAGTCAATGTTACCGAACTGGCTACGGTGCTGGGTGTGACTGCCCGGCGTGTTCAGCAGATGGGACAGGACGGCACCATTACGGCGGTGCGCCGTGGCCGCTACCTGCTGTGCGATAGTGTCCAGCGATATATCAATTTCCTTTCCAAGCCTGCTGTCGACGACGAGGACAAAAAGACAGAAAAGGCCAAGAGGATGGCCGAGGCTCAGATCAAGGCGGCAAAGGCTACCGTCGCAAAGATGGAAGCTGAGGAATTAAAGGGCAATATGCACCGGTCGGAAGATGTGGCAGCTATGACGGAAGATCTCATTTTTGCCATCCGGGGTGCGCTCAATGCTCTGCCCGGTAGAGTTGCGGTAGATACCGCCAACGCCACGACCGCTGCGGAAACTGCCGAGATCATACGCCGGGAAGTCCATAAGGCTATGGGCGAATTGGCGAACTACAAATACGATCCTAAGAAGTACGAAGAAAGAGTGCGTGAGAGGAGAAGCTGGGCTGCATCGGAGAGTGACGACGATGGCGGTTAGGCACGAAAGATCTGCGGCACAAAAAGAACTGGATGCGCTGCGGCTCAATAAGGCTATTGCCAAGGCTGTTGCGGGTATGCAACCTCCGGAAGATCTCACCGTAACCGGCTGGGCGGAAGCACACCGGCGACTGTCTGCGGAGAGTGCAGCTGAACCCGGTCCGTGGCGTACAGAAAGAACCCCCTACCTCCGGGGGCCTATGGATGCTTTCACTGATCCCAAGGTGAACCACATCGTAGTGTGGGCGGCATCCCAGGTAGGCAAATCGGAGTTTATGAATAATGCCATCGGCTATATCATTGACCAGGATCCCGGATCGATCCTGTTCATACAGCCGACGACCATTGACGCAAAGGACTATTCCAAGTTGCGTATCGCTCCTATGATCCGGGATTGCCCCACTCTGAAAAAGAAGGTGGCGGCAACCAAGTCCAGGGACTCCGGCAACACCATTCTGCAAAAGACATTCCCGGGCGGCATCCTCACTATGTGCGGATCCACGGAAGCGCACGCCCTTTGCTCCAAGCCAATCCGTTATGTATTCGGCGACGAGCGAGATCGCTGGGCTGTGTCTGCCGGCAACGAAGGCGATCCCTGGGATCTGGCTATGGCTCGTCAGACAACCTTCTACAACGCAAAAGCGGTAGAGGTATCAACCCCCACCATCAAGGGCGCAAGCGCTATTGCAGCTGCTTACGCAACCGGCACTATGGAGCGCTGGAAATCCAAATGCCCCCACTGTGGCGAATACCACGAAATCCAGTGGAAAGACATTCGGTACGAGTACGAAGAAAAGGTCGTCGGGGAAAGCAAGGCATTCCTCGTCGGCGAGATCTTCTACATCTGCCCGGGATGCGGCTGCATCTCGACTGAGTTTGTTATGAAGCGACAGCCTGCAAAGTGGGTAGCCGATAATCCGGATGCCTACTTAACCGGCTGTCGTTCTTTTAAGCTGAATGCCTTTGTCAGCCAATGGGCTACTTGGGAGTCGATCATTCAGAAATTCCTAAAGGCTCAAGGCAACTCGAAAAAACTCCAGGTTGTGTACAACACCTGTTTCGGTGAACTGTGGGAAGATCGCGGCGACATCGAGGACGAGGATAGCTTGCTGGCACGCCGGGAGGAATACCCTGCGGAACTCCCGGACGGAGTACTTGTACTGACCTGCGGTGTCGATACACAGGATGATCGTTTGGAATTTGAAGTGGTAGGCCACGGACATTTCGGTGAAACCTGGGGTATCAAGAAAGGCATTATTATGGGTCGCCCGGACGACGAAAAGGTGTGGGCGGCGCTGGATGATGTACTGGATCACACATACCGCTTTGAAGACGGTTTGGGTCTGCATATCAGTATGACCTTTATCGACGAAGGCGGCCACTTCACGCAGGAAGTCCGTATGCAATGCCGCAACCGTATCAGCAAGAAGGTGTTCTGCATAAAGGGTATGCCTGGACGGGATCGACCTTTCACCGGTCCTCCCAAACAGCAGAAGATCGTTGTGCATCAGACGGCTGTTGGCACCTGCTGGCAATACCAGTTGGGCGTTGACTCCGGCAAGCAGATCATTATGGACAACATTCGAGTGAAGACGCCGGGTGCGAAATACTGTCATTTCCCACGCCGGGACGATTACGGCCCCGGGTACTTTGCCGGTCTGCTCTCCGAGCATCTTGTTTATGATGCCGAAAAGAAGCAGCCGTGGATATGGAAAAAGATCCCCGGACACGAACGGAACGAAGTACTCGACTGCCGCAACTATGCGTTGGCGGCGTTCAAGTCGCTCCCTGTCGATCTTGATGCCGTGGATATGCGTCTAAAGGCGCTCCGGGGGAAACGAACCACAGGGGCTGTTGCAACGGCTCCAAGACCGCAAACAACGCAACCTGCGCCGCCCCGTCAACAGGGCTCGGCGCTGAATAAATACTATGACAGCTGGTGAGGTGCATTATGAAAGCAGCAACTATCCAAAAACGGATCACCTTTTGGGAGGGAACTCTCGAAAAACTGATGGCCGCATACGAAGCCCTTGCGGCTGGCGGTACAAAATCCTATATGATCGACGATCGGCAAGTAACCAAGATCGATCTGCCGGTACTGCGCCGGGAGATCGACGAGGCGGAAGCCAAGATCGAGGCACTTACCAATGAACTGAATGGGCAGCGACCCCGAAAGGCGTTCGGCATCATCCCGTCAGACTGGTAAAAAACGCAACCTAAAAAGGTTGCATTTCCCAAACGCAACCCAAAAGGGTTGCTTTTTGTTGGGTATTCGCCCGTGAGGGCTTTACCAGAGGGGTCGTAGCTGCCTTCTGCTCCTTTCGCAGCTGCGCCCCTCAAAATACATACTATCGGAGGCGATAATCGTGAGCAATGTAAAAGATCGGCGGGTGTCGGCACCGCAGGTCAGCGGATACAGCGAAGCCGGTGCAAGTCTTACCCGTAGAGCGTTAAAAGGGTTTATCCCTCGTAGCGGTTCGCCTACGGACGATATTGACAAGAACAACGGAACTCTGCGACAGCGATCCCGGATGCTTTATATGGCAACCCCGGTGGCGGCTTCGGCGGTCAACACCAACTGCATTAAGGTGGTTGGCACAGGCCTGACCTTGAAGCCCACCATTGACAGAGAACTCCTGGGATTATCCCGGGAGGAAGCAAAGGCGTGGGGGCGCAGAGTTGAAGCCGAGTGGCGGATTTGGTCCTCGAAGCCTGAGAACTGTGACGCCCTTGGTGTGAACGATTTTGCCGGGCTCCAGGATCTTGCGCTGAAATCGTGGCTGCTTAGCGGTGATGTGTTTGGTTTGACCAAACGATACCCGGCAAAGCCGTCAAACCCCTACACCCTCCGCTTGCACCTTATCGAAGCTGACCGGGTAAGTACCCCGGGTAGCTATGGTGGACATCCTATGCTCGGTGTTACCGAGGGTAAGATCCCGGAGGGAAAGCCGGGTGCAGGCAATAAGATCCACGACGGCATCGAGGTAAATGCCAGCGGTCAGATCGTGGCATATCACATCTGCAACCTGTACCCTGGGCAGGTCTCCAGCGAGAAGCGGGAGTGGACACGGGTGCTTGCCTTTGGCGAAAAGACCGGACTGCCCAATGTGCTGCATATCACAAGCACAGACCGCTGCGATCAGTACCGTGGCGTTCCTTATCTGGCGCCGGTTATCGAACCGCTGCTGCAGCTGCGCCGTTACACGGAAAGCGAACTGATGGCCGCACTGGTGCAGAGTTTCTTCACGGCATGGATCGAAACGGAAACCAACCAAAGCGGGATCCCAATTAACGAGGTCGGCACCGGTGATATTGCCGGTGTTCCCGGATCTAACCCCGGGGAGGGGCAAGTTTCCCGCAACGAAAACGAGTACGAGATGGCGCCAGGTACGGTGATCCATTTGAAACCCGGTGAAAAGATCCATTTCGGCAACCCCAACATTCCTACCACAGGGTTTGACATCTTTGTTAAAACCCTCTGCAAACTGATGGGCGCTGGCTTGGATCTGCCGTACGATGTGCTGATAAAGGAGTTTAATTCCAGTTATAGCGCATCCCGAGGTGCGCTGCTGGAAGCTTGGGAAGCAATCAGACGGCGCAGATCTTGGCTGGTTAACCGGCTCTGTCAGCCCACATACGAAATGTGGCTTGCGGAAGCTGTTGCCCGGGGTCGCATCAAGGCTCCCGGGTTCTTCGAGGATCCGCTTATTCGTGCCGCATGGTGCAAGGCTGTGTGGATCGGACCTGTGCAAGGGCAGCTTGACCCCAAGAAGGAAGCAGAATCTGCACTCACCCTCGCAAGCAAGAGTGTCAAGACCTACGAAACCATTACCAGAGAACTGGGCGGTGGCGACTGGGAGGACAATGTGGAGCAGCGGCAGCATGAGCAGGAAATGCTTGACGGTATGAGTGGCGGGAATAATCCCGCACCTGCAAACCCGGTTGATCCGGGCGGCGATCCCAATAGCGGCTCCGTATAAAGGTGGCCGCTATGAGAAACTACGATCATTTACGGCAACTGGCGCCACGTGCGCTTGCAGAAGCAATTATCAACATTTCCGAAAACTGCTGTCTGTGTTGCCCCCGGGAACGGGAGCGGCGGTGTAACGAGGACTGCGAAAGCGGCTTAATGGAATGGCTGTTGTCCAAGTTCATTCCGAGCAGCGTTGTTTGGAAAAAGAGGAGGAAAAAGTAATATGAGCATCCCCAAGAGCCCTTGCGTGAGTATTCAGCGCAATGTGTATTCGATGGCCACAACCGATGGCAACTCTGCCGAGATCGTCATGTATGGCGATATTTACGAGCAGCAGCCCGTAGATTGGTGGACCGGCAAGCCTATCGAGGGTCAGTACATTCTGCTGTCTGACTTCCTGGCAGACTTGGAACAGATCTCCAACTGCAAGGAGATTACCATCCGCATGAACTCCTACGGCGGTGATGCCGGTGTTTCCAACACCATCCACAACCGCCTGAGAGAACTGGCAAGAAACGGCGCCAAGCTGACCTGTGTGGTCGACGGCGTTGCAATGTCCGGAGGTTCGTTGATTATGTGCGCCTGTGATACGGTGCAGGTCAACCCCTCCAGCCTTATTATGATCCACAAGTGCTGGTGCTACATTTGGGGCGGCTACAACGCCGACGAACTGCGCCAGCAGGCCGATCAGCAGGAAGCATGGGATAAGATGCAGGTTGCTATCTATAAGCGCAAAACCGGTCTGTCGGAAACTGTGCTGTCCCACATGATGGCTGACACGACCTATATGACAGGCCGTGAAGCCGCTGAAAAGCATTTTGCCGATGAAGTACTGGAGGACGCAGAGCCTGTGTCCATTGCGGCCAGCGCTGATGGCCGCAGCCTGTTTGTGCGTGGTCGGCAGATGCACATGGCCCCGGGTATGTTTGCCCCGGACCACATTCCCACGGTTACACCCGAGGATCCTACCCCGGATGTGGCAAATATCAATACGCCGGTGGTCACCGGCAGTCAAGAAGGAGGAATCTCTATGACCGAACAGGAACTCCGGGAACAGTACCCGGACCTTGTGGCACAGGTAGAGGCGAACGCAAGAGCTGCCGGCAATACCGAAGCTGTATCTGCCGCTGTACAGGCAGAGCAGAAGCGTATTCAGGACATCGACGCCGTAGCCTGCCTGTACTCCGAGGAAATGGTGCGTGAAGCCAAGTATGGCGACAAGGCATGCACCGCACAGGAGTTGTGCTACCGGGCTGCACAGGCTGCAGCACAGAAGGGTGGCAAATTCCTTAACGATCTGGGCGAGGATGCCCAGGCATCCGGCACTGCTGGTGTCGGCGCAGCTGCTCCCCCTGCGAATGAGGGTGGCGAGGAAACCCCGGAACAGATCCGGGCACAGGCGAAGGCTGATATGAAGGCCTTCCAGGAAAACAAGGAGGTTCGCTGATATGAACAAAGAACTCGTTTCTAAGGTCGGCAGCATCGGTCAGGACAATCTGATCGCAAAGCTGTTTCCCCCTGCAACTACTTTTGGCGTCACCATTCCCGCTGGCACCGGTGTTCTGAAAAGAGGTACCGTCCTGGCTCTGAATGGCGACAAATACGCCCTGCTGAGTGCTGCAACCACCGGTAAGGCAAACTGCGTTCTGGCTGATGATGTGGATGCTTCCGGTGAAGCGGCTGCTGTCGGTGTTGCTTACCGTACCGGTCATTTCAACCGCAAGGCTCTGATCGTTGGCGAGGGCTACACCATGACCATTGCCGATGAAGAGGAACTGCGCAAGGGCGGTATCCTGCTCACCGACATGGCAGACTAAGGAGGTAACACCATGAACATTTACGATACCTACTATATGCTGGCCGCTGTGGAAGAGGTCAAGCCCGAGCACACCTTCTTCAAGCGCCGCTATTTCCCCACTGACCTGGCAATGGATGTCTTTGGCACCTCCCAGGTCCTGGCTGACTACAAGAACACCAACCAGAAGCGGGCTCCCTTCGTGCTGCCCCGTATTGGTGCTGTTCCTGTTGGCCGTGAAGGTTTTGACACCTTTGCGCTGGAGCCTGCTAACATCAGCATCTCCATGCCTCTGACTGTCGATCACCTGAAGAACCGTGGCTTCGGCGAAAGCCTTATGAGCCAGCTGACCCCCGAGGATCGTGCAAAGCGGTTCCTTATGAGCGACCTGACCGAACTGTCTGCCCGTATCTCCCGTTCCGAGGAAGTTCTGGCTGTGAAGACTATGCTGGATAACGGCAGCGTCATGCAGCACCAGACCGACAAGGAAGGCATTTACGAGAACATCGGCGTCAAGTTCTACGACGGCGAGGACAACCCCGCTCAGTTCAATCCCACCGGCAACTGGACACACTCCAAGAAGGGTGCAGACGGTGAGTGGATTATGGGTTCCTGGTACCACGATGTCTGCGCCATGGCGAAGATGCTGACCAAGCGCGGCCTGCCCGCCCGTGATCTGCTGCTGGCACAGGATCTTGGCGAGTTCGTCATGGAAGATCCCTGGGTGATGGCAATTCTGGACAACCGCCGCATCGAGATGGGCCGCATTGAGCCTACCGAACTGACTGAGTACGTTACCGATCTGGGCGTGCTGAACTTCGGCGGCAAGAAACTGGAACTGCTGGTCTGCGACGGCTCCTACGAGGAAGCCGGCGAGGATGTTCCCTATATGCCCGATGGCAGTGTGATCGTCACCGCTCCCGGCTGTGGCAAGGGTCTGTACGGCGGCGTCACTCAGCTGGAGGACGACGGCGAGTTCCATACTCATGCCGGTACCCGTGTTCCCCAGCACATCGTTATCAAGCGTCCTCCCTCCAAGGAAGTGCAGCTGACCTCCCGTCCTCTGTTCGTACCCAAGCGCCTGGCTCCCTGGTCTTCCGCTAAGGTCACTCTGGGCTAAGGCACAGGAGAAAGGAGCAGTATATGATCCGATTGATTTCCGGTGTCTGTCGTGTCGGCAATAAGCTGATGCGCCCGGCAGATAAGCCCTTTTCCATCACCAAGGAAGAGGAAGAATACCTTGTGGAACAGGGTGTTGCTAAGTATGTAACCGAGGAAAAGCCTGCGGAGGGGGTTGCAACGCCCCCTGTCGATCCGGACGGTGCGGCAGCTGGTGTTAACTCGGGTAACGACGAAAGCGGCGCAGATGGCGCTCAGGGCGGCGGTGAAGAAACCGAGGACGCCCTCACCATCGTTGACGGTCACTATGTCAAGGAAGAGTTGATGAAACTCACTCGCCCCGAACTGAATGCCATGGCAGAAAGCCTTGGTCTGGACGGTGCGTCCTGCGACAACAAGGGCCAGGTCGCTGATCTGATCTGCGCTATCGAAGTCGCTGGTAACGACGAGGGCGGTCAGATGCCCAACCTCAACCCGGAGGATCCTGTGGTATGAGTTTCAAGGACATGGTTGCAGCTGATAACCACAGCACCTTCCTCAACCTGGCAGAGTTCGCAGAAAAGCGGACGATAAAGTACGACGGGGAGATCTTCGTGGATATCCCCATCGTACTGACCGGGCGTAAAGAAAAGGACCGGCGTGTTCTGGTCAGCGACCATGTCCAGGGTCTATTCCTTGTTACCGACATTCTTCATTGCGCTATGTCTGACCTCGGGGGCAAACAACCTGAAAAGGGATCCCGTATCAGCATCAACTACCAGGAGGGCGGCGGTGGCTATTTCGGTAGCTACTATGTTGCTTCCTCTGTTGAGAAGATGGGTATGCTCCGTGTTGAACTGGAGGCGATCGGCGAATGAGTGTGGTTCGGATTGACGAGGTTGGCAAAACCAGTCTGGACAGGATCAATAAACTGCTTGCCGGTGTTCCTGGCGGTATATGGAAAGCTACTTCCGCTGCCATGAAACGATCCGGTGAAACAGCAAAGACCCGGGCTGGTCAGTTTGCGGCGGCTGAGTACACCATCAGCAAAGGATCTTTTATGCACAATGTTTCGCAGAAGACCCACATTTCCGGTGGCGCTGGCGGCGTTGTGAGTATGAGCATCGGCTTTGCCGGTACTGTGCTGCCGTTGCTGACTTTTAACACACGGTTTTCGAGGAATGGTCTGGTACAGACGCAGGTAAAGCGCAATGGTGGCGCCGCCACACTGGAACACGCCTTTGTTGCCAACATATATGGCAGCACGGCGGTGTTTGAGCGTGTCGGTGCCCCTCGTTTCCCTGTGGAGCAGAAATACGGCCCCAGTACCGGACACATGATGCAGAACGAGCAGGTCATAGAGAAGATGGACGAAACGATCCGGACAACCTTTGACTCTCGTATCGAACACGAGGTGCTTCGTGTTCTCAATGGATGGGGAGGTTAACTTATGACAAGAGTGGTTCTCCTGGAGCAGCTGAAGGAGTTTTCCAAAGCGGCGACAGCGGATCTCATTATGCCGGTATCTATGCAGAAGGGCGATACGGAACAGAAATTCCGGGCAGCGGATGTCTACCTTATGCGCCTGCCTGATAGTACGGCAGCGTATAAGAAAGCCCCCTACATTCTGCATCAGTTTATCACCGGCGCCGACAGTCAGCCTAAGGGTGAGCGGGATATTTCCACCACAAAGGTACGCACTATTTTCTGCGTCTACAATGACGATGAACAGGAAGGTGCGCTGATGCTCCTTAACCTGATGGAACGGGTGCGAATCGGGATCCTGAAAAAGATCGTGATTGGCAATCAGTTCACTCTGGATAAGGAAGCGGGGTTGGAATGCCTTGCATACCCGGACGACACGGCGCCGTACTACGCCGGCGAGATGGTATCCACTTGGATTATGCCGTCAGTCGAAAGAGAGGTTCCATTATGAGCGATAACAAATCTAAGCCTGCGGCAAAGAAATCTGCCGCAGTTCAGAAGCCGGCCGCAGAGGTCGGCTTCTGTGTTTACATCGGTCCTACCATTGCTGGCGTGATCCAGTCCGGTACGATCTTCCGTGGCACCAAGAAAGAGGTACTCAAATCCGTGGCGAACACTACGGAACGGTACCCGCTTATGGCGTCGCTGATCGTAACCGGCGACACGCTGGCGCAGGATCGCATCAAAGTCAAAACCCCCGGCAATCTGCTGTATGTGAACTATCACAAACTGGCATCCGGGGCCATGTAAGGAGGAAATTCTATGAACCATGGTGTATTCACTACCGAGCAGGCCACCAGTGTTACCACCCCGGCAGTAGCCGAGTCCGGTGTTGCATTTGTCGTCGGTGCTGCTCCTGTGCAGAGCGCCGCCAACCCCGCAAAGGTCGGCATCCCCGTGATCTGCACAAGTTGGAAGGAAGCCGTTGAAAAGCTCGGCTACTCCGACAACTGGAAGAAGTACGGCCTGTGCGAGTTTATGTACTCTCACTTCAAGCTGTTCTGCTGCCAGCCCGTGATCTTCTGCAACATCCTGGATGTGTCCAAGTCCGAAGCCGTTGCCGCTGCGGATATGGATGTGGTCGATCATAAGGTCAAGCTGCCCATCGAAGCCATTGCCGACAAGGTGGTGGTTAAGGCAAACGACAAGGCGTGTGCTGCCGGCACCGATTACGGCACCTATGTTGATGGTGAGTATCTGGTGATCGAACTGCTGGCCGATGGCTCCGCTTATGAAGCCCAGAGCCTGAATGTGGCATACTCCAAGGTCAACCACGAAGTTGCAACCGCTGATGTCGCTGCCGGCATCGAAGCTGTTGAACTGTGTCTGACCACTCTGGGCATTGTGCCCGACCTGATCTGCGCCCCCGGCTGGTCTCATAACCCCACCATTGCAGCTGCTATGGTGGCAAAGGCTGCAACCATCAACGGTCTGTTTAAGGCCAAGGCTATTGCCGATCTGGACTGCACCTCCGCTGGTGCCAAGTCCTACACCGAAGCTATTGCGCTGAAGGCTTCCGCCAATATGACCGACAAGGATCAGATTGTGTGCTGGCCCATGCTGCGCAATGGTGCGTACCTGTTCCATAAGTCCACGCAGACTGCCGGTCTGATGTCGCAGGTTGACACCAACAACGGCGGCGTTCCCTATGAGTCTCCCTCCAACAAGAACCTGGCGTGTGATGGCCTGGTACTGGCTGACGGCACCGAAGTCAATCTCACTCTGGCGCAGGCAAACCAGCTGAACGCAGCCGGTATCTCTACTGCGCTGAACTTCGTCAACGGTTGGGTTGAGTGGGGCAACTACACCGGCTGCTATCCCGCAAGCACCGATGTCAAGGACTATATGATCCCCATTTCCAGAATGTTCGCTTGGGTGGGTAACTCCCTTATCAAGACCTTCTGGAGCAAACTGGATCAGCCTATGACCCGCAGGCTGATCGACACCATCCTGGACTCTGCCAACATTTGGCTGAACGGCTTGGTTGGTCAGAACTATCTGCTGGGCGGCCGTGTGGAAATGAACGAGGACGAAAATCCTCTGACCAACCTCATGGCAGGCATCATCAAACTGCATGTCTATTTGACCCCTCCCGGCCCCGCCCAGGAGATCGATTTTGTCTTGGAGTATGACGCCAGTTATGTAACTGCGGCTCTCCAGGGCTAAGGAAGGAGACTGAACTATGGATCAGAGTGTAATCAATTTCGCTGTTTATGAGGACAGTGTTGAGTTCATGGGTCTGGCAAAGGTTACTCTGCCTGACCTGACCGCTCTTACGCAGTCTATCTCCGGTGCCGGTATCGCCGGCAATGTGGAGAGTGTCCTGCTCGGCCACTTCGAGGCTATGACCCTGGGCCTTGCTTTCCGGAACACCACCAAACAGGTTATTCGGCTGGCAGAGCCCCGCCGTCATAACATCGACCTGCGGATCGCACAGCAGGACGAGAACACCGTCAAGGGTGCTGTTGAGGTTCGTAATGTGAAGCATGTGTTTGCGGTCATTCCCAAGAGCACCAAGGGCGGCACCGTCGCCCCTGCTTCTCCCACCGATGGCAGCGGCGAGTATGCCATTCGCTACTGGGCTAACTACATTGATGGCAAGAAGGTTTTGGAGATCGATCCTCTGAACTTCATTTGCTTCATCAATGGTGTTGACTATCTGGCACCTGTGCGTAAGGCACTGGGCAAGTAATTCATCCGGGGCGGCAACGCCCCGGACTTTGACTATGAAAGGAGTACCACAATGAGTATTGTTGACAAAACCGAGATCGCTGCCGCTGAACAGGCTGCTTCCACGAGTGTTCCCGTCTACACCCATACTTTCGCCACCCCTTTTACTCACGGCGATAAGACCTATGAGGAAATGGCTTTTGACTTCGGCAAGCTGACTGGCGGCGACTGCCTGGACATCGAAGCAGAATTGCAGATGATGGGCAAGCCGCTGATCGCTCCCGAGTTTAGCGGTGAGTTCCTTGTTCGCATGGCTGCCAAAGCTGCCGGCATCGGCGCTGATGTGCTGATGGCTATGCCTATGGCTGACTACAACCGGATCCGCAGCCGTGCCCGTTCTTTTTTGTTAAAGTCGGGGCTGTAAACGGCGGTAAATGGCTCCGAAAGCAGTGCTTCATTCTATCATCGAACACCAACACGCCGATCCCATACTGGCTATCGTTGCCGCTTGCGGATCTGCGCTGTTGGCTCGATGTGAACAATGAGGTGCTAGAGAACAGGAACAAGAAACAGTGATTTTGCAAAAGGAGGGAACCGTGTATGGCAGCAGGCCGCAAAGAATATGAGATGCTATTCCAACTGAACGCCCAACTGGGCGGCAGTTACAGTAGCACCTTTACCAAGGCCCAATCTCAGGTTGCAGCCATGCAAAAGGAGATTACTGCCCTAAGCAAAACACAGTCCGATATTTCTGCCTACCAAAAGCAGCAAAGCGCTTTGGAGGCAACTCGGCAAAAACTTCTCACTCTGCAGCAGCAGTACGACAACATCCAAAAGGAGATCGGTGAAACAGAGGGTTATTCCTCTGCGCTGGAAAACCGGCTGTTGGCAAAGCAGCAGCAGATTGAGAAAACC
>JAFZDL010000087.1 GCA_017561205.1 Oscillospiraceae bacterium
TGTTCTCCGCCGCTTTCGTTGCGATTGCGCTGTTTATCCCTCATTGGAGAAATAATCACCCCGGAAAAACCTTGGCAAAGGGAGGAAAGAACCATGCTTGAAATTTGCAACATCAATAAGACCTTCAACCCGGGCACTGTCAACGCAAATCATGCGCTGAAGGATCTTTCACTCCATTTAGCCGACGGAGAATCCATCGCTGTCATTGGCGGTAATGGTGCGGGCAAGTCCACCCTTCTCAACGCTGTTGCAGGCGTATGGGGTGTGGATAGTGGTACGATCAAACTCGGTGGTATTGATATCACACATCTTCCTGAGTACAAACGGGCAAAGTACATCGGCAGAGTTTTCCAGGACCCTATGATGGGAACTGCCGCCAATATGCAGATCGAAGAAAACCTTGCGCTGGCAGCCAGAAGAGGTGGTCGCCGTTCTCTTAGAATGGGCATCACCAAAGCAGAACGCGCACAGTTCCGGGAAATGCTTAAAATCTTAGATTTGGGTCTGGAGGACCGCCTTACCGATAAAGTTGGTCTTCTTTCCGGCGGCCAGCGGCAGGCACTGACCTTGCTGATGGCAACACTGCAAAAACCCAAGCTGTTGCTGTTGGATGAACACACCGCTGCACTGGATCCCAAAACCGCAGCAAAGGTTATGGAAGTTACCCGTACGCTGGTCAACCAGGATCAGCTGACCACATTGATGATCACCCATAATATGCGTGACGCTATCGAATATGGTGATCGTCTGCTGATGATGTATGGCGGACGTATCGTGGTGGATGTTTCCGGTGAAGAAAAGAAGAATCTGACCGTGGAACAGTTGCTGAATCTGTTCAGCCAGGCATCCGGTTCTGATGAAGTGGATGACAAGTTAGTTCTCTCTTAATAACAGTACTCGTTTCATATAAAAAGCACCTCGCATCTGAAGTTGACCAGATGTGAGGTGCTTTCTTTTAGATTATTCCTTATTATACTGCTGCGATAAATGTCGCTGCAAAGGTGTCCCCCATAAAGCAAAAAGAGGTTTCGCACCAAAATGTATGCGAAACCTCTTTTCCTGTAACACCAAGATTAGGCCTTTAAGGTGTCTTCTTTGCCGCGATAGACAACAAACTTACAGAAAAGGAATTCTAAAATGAAGTTTGTCAGCATGGTGATAACCAGAATGATAAAGTCATTCACACCTGCACCCTCTACCTCTTTATCTTTTAGAAAAATAGCTTTCGTTCAATGATTTCACGGGCCGAGCTGTTAATTGCCAAGTAGATCAGTAATCCACCAAACAGCATAAGCACGCAAAGCGGATAAATGGACCAGCCGATAAACGGCAATTGGAAGGTTACGCCCATCAAAAACTCCATCAGCAGCATAAATGCGCCCAACGCCATAATTGCTCCGCCTACAATATATAGTCTGCCTTTGCGAAGGTAATACAGCAGTGTAACCACTGTGCAAGTAATCATGCAAAGGCCAACAGTGATTGGTAGCGCGAAGCTTAAAAACCATGTTCCACCAGTAGCGATATTGATATACAGCAAGTATAGGGCTGTGGCAACAAAATTGCAGGGAACAAAGATAACGGGATTTGGCTTTTGAAACCACATAGGCAACGCAAATGCGATATACGAGAGCATCAGCGCACCAGCCACATAGCCGGACCATTCCAATCTCCCATCCAATTGCAGATCCGCAACAAAGCAAACAAAGAGCGGAATCAAAAACAAGATAATCATTGCGCCGTTCAAAGCTTTGGATCGTGACGCTTTCTTAGGCATTTTCTCGCTGGGGTAAAGCGACTTACCGGGCCGATCAACATAGTTCGGATGATAAACGGCGGTATTACAAAGGGGGCATTTCTTTTCCGCTTCTCCAAGCTTTACGCCACATTCAATACAATACATACCGTTCACCTCTCGTTCTGATTGCTCTCTACCACAGTAGGCAGACCCATTTCCTGCAGGACTGCGTGGAAATGCCGTTCCAATTCCGCGTCCTGAATATTACGGATAA
>JAFZDL010000088.1 GCA_017561205.1 Oscillospiraceae bacterium
GACCGTCATGACCTCCTGAGAGATCGTCGCGGAGAACAAGCCCAGGTTCTTCCGGTTCTTCACCTTCTCGATGATCTTCGTTACATCTTTGAAAAAGCCCATATCCAGCATCCGGTCTGCCTCGTCCAGCACCACGGTCTGAATCTTGTCAAAGCGGATATTTTTTCGGTTATAATGGTCCATCAGACGACCGGGAGTAGCCACCACGATCTGCGGTTTCTTCTCCAACTGCTTGGCTTGGCCCACAATGCCTGCGCCGCCGTAAAGCACCGCCACACGGATGCCCTGGTAATAGGTCAGCAGGCTGCGCAGCTCGTCACCGATCTGAATGCTCAGCTCCCGGGTAGGCGCCAAAATAAGGCCCTGCACATCCTCACATTTTGGGTCGATATGCTCAATCATAGGAATACCAAAAGCGAAGGTCTTACCTGTGCCGGTAGGAGCTTTGGCAATCACATCTTTCCACTGCATAAATTCGGGAATGGCCTTGGCCTGGATAGTGGTGGGATAGCCGTATCCCTTTTTCTCCAGTGCCTTGCACATGGCCTCAGAAAGGCCTAATTCCCGGAAAGAAATCATTTTTTCGTCCATTATTCTACATCCTTTATTCTTTGCTTTTTCTTATTTTAACAGGTTTTTTCGTGATTTGCAACCTTGCAGGCGGTATCTTCCGTTTTTTAGTGGACAAAGTGTAAAAGATATGCTATATTTTAAGGTGATAATTTATATTCTGCCAGTGAAAAGGAATCTATAAATATGGGCAAACTAATTGTAATTGAAGGCACTGACGGCTCTGGAAAGTCTACGCAGTTTCGTATGATGTCCGAGCATTTAACAAAGGACAATATAGCATTTAAACATTTGGTATTCCCCCGGTATCAGGAGGAAAGCTCTGCGCTGATCCGGATGTACCTGGGCGGTCAGTTCGGCTCCAAGCCCACCGATGTAAACGCATACGCCGCATCCGCTTTCTATGCGGTGGATCGCTATGCCTCCTACAAGATGGATTGGGGTCAGTGGTACGAAGACGGCGGACTCATTCTTTCCGACCGGTACACCACCTCCAACGCCGTTCACCAGGCATCCAAGGAGGCGCCGGAAGACCGGGAAAAGTATCTGCACTGGCTGTATGACTTTGAGTATGCAAAAATGGGTCTTCCCAAGCCGGATTTGGTGATCTATCTGGATGTGCCCACCGACTTCACCCAAAAGCTATTGCGTCACCGGGAAGCTGCCACCAACACTACCGCAGATATTCACGAGCAGGATATGCAGTATCTTGCCACCTGCCGGGAGACCGGACGCGCCGCCGCCGCATACTACGGCTGGACGGTGATCTCCTGCGTTAAGGATGGTCAAATGCGCTCCATTGAGGATATTCACGAAGAAATTTACCGCCATGTGCAGGCTTGTTTGGAGGATTAGGTATGGTTTATGTGCTGTTAGGAACAGGCTTTGAAGAAATGGAAGCCCTCGCGCCTGTGGATTTGATGCGCCGGGCCGGCATTGATGTGCTGACCGTGGGCGTGACAGGCAAAACTGTATACGGCGGCCACAATATCGGTGTGGAAGCTGACATTTTGTTGGAAGAAATGGACTTGACCCAGCTGGAAATGATCGTTCTGCCCGGCGGTTTGGGCGGTGTTGCTTCCGCAAGAGCCAGCCAGGGCGCTATGGATGCAATGAAGTTTGCTTGGGAAAACGGTAAGTTTGTGGCTGCTATCTGTGCTGGTCCTACGGTTTTGGCCGATTTGCACATCACAGACAACAAGCAGGCAACCTGCTATCCCGGCTGTGAAGAACAAATGGGGAGTGCCATTATGGATTCCCAAGTCCCCTGTATTCGTGACGGCAAGCTGATCACCGGCGCATCTGCCGGCTGCGCCATTCCCTTTGCCTTGGCGCTCATTGATGCTTTGAAGGGTTCAGAGGCGGCAAAGACCATCGAAAAGCAGATCGTAATCCGCTGACAGGAGGTTTCTATGGACAACTATAAGGACAACAACCCGGAGTCAAAAGATCCGGAGTGGCTGGAGCGGCTTCTGAACGGAACGGATGCGCCCTGGGAACAGGATTATACCGAAGAAGGCGCAAAAAAAGTGCCTTCTGTAGACAAATCGGCCGATTCCCAGGATGCGGAACTGGAACGTATCTTGATGGAAAACTGGTCTGACACCACCCCCGCTCCCGAAACCGTCGAAAAAGAAGTAAATATTTTCGACGAGGATTTTGAATTCGATACGCTGTTGGCAGCGGACGCTCTTGAGAAAGAACCCGAGGAGACCCCTGCAGATATTTCTGAATTTGAACCCGACTTCCTGGCTGAAGAACAGGAAGCAGAGGAAGATGCGGAAGAAGAACCGGAAACTGCAGAAGCACCCCGGAAAGGCCGTCCCAAGCGCCAAGCCGGTTACGGTTTGTTAGGCATCCCCCACATCATATCCACTGTGATTTGGCTGGTTTTGATCTTAGCCATCGGTGTTTCTTTGGGGCGAACGCTGTGGGTTTGCTGCGCAGATTTGATGGCTTTTGGCAAGGAAGACAGAACCGTGTCCATCACCGTGACGGAAGACGATGACATCGACTCTATTGCCGAAAAGCTGGGCAAAGCCGATTTGGTGCGTTACCCCAACCTGTTTAAATTCTTTGCTAAAGTCACTGACAAGGCTGACAACATTGGTGTTGGCACTTTCACTTTGAATTCCCAGTTGGACTACAACGCAATGATCAATGCCATGTATGATTACGGCCCTGAGCAGCAGGTGGTTACCTTGATGTTCCCGGAAGGCTACAACTGCGCCCAGATCTTTAAACTTTTGGAAGACAACGGTGTTTGCACCGCAGCAGCCCTGGAAGAGTACTGCATGAAGGGCGAGCTGAACGATTACTGGTTCTTGGAAGGCGTTTCCAGAGATTTCAAGTATTGCCTGGAAGGCTATTTGGCGCCGGATACCTACAAATTCTATGTAGACGACTCCCCCCGCCGTGTTTTGGAAAAGTTCCTGGACGAGTTTAATCAGCGTTTCACTGACCTCATGAAAGAGGATTTTGAAGAAGTCAAGAAGACCTACGCCAATCGTCTGAAGAACAAGGGCTATACCGATGCCTATATCAAAGAACACACTTTGACCGTACAGGATGTGGTCACTTTAGCTTCCATTATTCAGAAGGAAACCGCCTCCGACGCTGAGTGCTATGACATCGCATCCACCTTCTACAACCGTTTGGTTGCCAATATGCAGTTGGGTGCAGATGCCACCGTTTACTATGCCATCGGTGACTATTTCTGGGAAACCGAGGTTCTGACGCAAAAGCATCTGGACACCGACAGCCCCTACAACACCCGTAAGAACGGCGGTATTCCCCCCAGCCCTATCTGCAATATGGGTGTTCACGCACTGTATGCTGCTTTGGAGCCCAACGATACCGGCTACTACTACTTTGTTTACGACTCCGAAAAGCACGCTCACCGTTTCGCAAAAACCGAGGCTGAGCATATCAACAACTTGAGGGAATTGGGATACTAATGGCAAAATTAGAATTATTAAGTCCCGCCGGTGATATGGAGCGGCTGCAAATGGCCGTTCTATATGGCGCGGACGCAGTATATTTGGCGGGCACCGCCTTTGGTATGCGTTCCTTTGCAGGAAACTTCACTCCAGAGGAGCTGCCCAAGGCTGTGGAATTTGCCCACAACCACGGGGTAAAGGTTCATGTCACCGTGAACACAATGCCCCGCAATGAAGAAATCGCTCAACTGCCCCCCTATTTGGAGCAGCTGCAGGATGCCGGTGTGGATGCGCTGATTGTTGCAGACTTAGGTGCTTTTACCTTGGCAGGCAAATATGCACCCAAGTGCGAGCGGCATATCTCTACCCAGCAGTCCATCGCCAATTACGAATGCGCCCAGGCCTGGTATGATTTGGGCGCGAAACGGGTTGTATTGGCCCGGGAGCTGAACTTGGACGAGATCCGCACCATTCGGGAAAAGACCGATAAGGATTTGGAGATCGAGACCTTCGGTCACGGCGCTATGTGCGTAAGCTATTCCGGCCGGTGTCTTCTGAGCAATTATATGACCGGGCGGGATTCCAACCGGGGCGCTTGCGCCCAGCCCTGCCGCTATCAGTATGCGCTGGTGGAAGAGAAGCGGCCCGGAGAGTATTTCCCGGTGTTCGAGGATGAAAAGGGCACATATATTATGAACTCCCGGGATATGTGCACCATCGACCATTTACAGGATCTGATGGATGCGGGTATTGACTGCATCAAGATTGAAGGCCGGGCAAAGTCTGCCTACTATGCCGCCATTGTCACCGGCGCTTATCGCCATGCCATTGATGACATTGTGGCCGGACGGCCTGTGGATCCGGTTTGGCGAGATGAAGTAGAACACGTGAGTCACCGGTACTACTCTACCGGCTTCTACTACGGCTACCCCGGGCAGTACACCGAACACTCCCGGTACATACGTCAGTGGCAGATTTGCGCTATTGTGGAGAGCTGTGACAAAAACGGCCTTGCCCTGTGCAGTCTGCGGAATAAGTTCTCCCAAGGTGATGTTTTGGAGGCTGTGGGTCCCGATATGCGCCCCTTCCCTTTTACTGTCACAGATATGTGGACAGAAGAGAAAGAGCCCTTGGATCAACCCAGGACGCCCCAGATGAAGTTTTACCTGCAGCTCCCCAAGCAAGTCCCGGCTATGAGCATTCTCCGCCACAGTGTAGAGCTTTCCGGAAAATAAAAGAAAACACCCGGCTGTGATACATACAGCCGGGTGTTCTGTTAGTTATCGCGATTTACCTGGAGAATTTCTTCATTGTAGAATTCGGAGTTCTTTTGCAGTTCCCTGTTCAGAGTCTCCTGGCCGTGGATCTCCGTCAAGGTTTTCTCACCGGAGAAAAGATCTGTTCCCAAGGCCAAGCGATCACCCTCGATCTCCACACCCATAGCCGCCAGGGTGGTGGGGAACATATCAAACACGCCAAACTGCCGGTTCTTTTCCTGTTTAGGCTCTACGGCAGAGTTGATAATACAGTTATAGATGGTACGGGTATACTCCTCATCAATGCTTTCTAAAAATTCCGGATCCATGGTCAGATGGTCGCCACTGATGACGATGGTGGTATTTTCATAGAAATCCTGCTGCTGGACCCAAGTGACAAAGTCATAGACCATAGCCGAGGAACAGGACAGCACATTGGCATACTGGTTATCGTACTTCTCCTCACAGTGCTCGCAAACATAGCCGTCCGGAAAGTGGGTATCCGCAGTCAGCATTGTCAAATTGAAGGGCTGATCTTTAGCAGCCAGCTCTGTAAGGGTCTCCTTGGCGAAATTGAAGAGTTTGGCATCCTCGTAGCCCCACCATTGAGCATAGCCCTCGGGCAGCTTGCCTGCGGCAATCATAGCTTTTGTATCGCCAATCTCATAACCACCATGCTCCGTAATATAATGTCTGCGACCACCAAACCCCGCATCGGAGCCCATCAAAAACACATTCTTATAGCCCTGTTCCTGCAGAACACTTCCTATGGAGGTGATGCCGGGCATATAGGGCACATCCTCACCACCGAAATTACCGGACAGCAGTGGCACTTTCACCGGCAAGCCGGAGGTTTGAGACACCAGGGCAGATGCCGTCCAGGTGGTTCCGTCATAATTCAGCGCGCCGCCAAGGCCCTGACTTTCAGAAAAGTTCACATAGGTATCTGCAAGCTGTGCAAGCTCTGAGATATAATCATTGGCAACACCGTCGCCATCGGGATCCTGGGCATAGGTATTTTCCATCGATTCCAGGAAAATATAGATCAAATTTCTCTTTTGCTCGGGGAATTTCAGCACGGATTGCTCCGGTTTCACATAATTCTCTTCAATAAAATCCGAGGGAGTAGATGTGGTAAGCAAATATGAGCCTACCTTCAGTTCCACACAGAAGAACAAAAACGCGATCACCAACAGCCATGCGGAAATGCGGATATAATGTTCCCGGAAAAAGGTGCAAACCTTACCTTCTGTATATTGCCGATATCGGGAAAAGCGCGCAGATAGTTTTTTCATCCTGCCGGAAACGTACATATACACAAAGAACAGCGGCACTGCCAGCAGAATGCTCCAGGCGCCAACATGGCTTACCGCTCTGCCGGTATAATAAGAGGGTGTACCCTCTGCAGGCGCTTTCATCTGATACAATATCTGATCCAGACGAATATCATCATAGTTGATCAAAAACCAAATGGTTGTAAAGAAAACCACGCAGGCCAGCAGCATCAGAAAGCCAGCGGTGATGATTCCCGCACGCTTCCGCTTATCTATCTTTTTCTCTTTGATTTCAGCATCCATAGATACTACCTCAATCTTTTTTATTTTCAGTCTATCAAAAGAATATGAACAAAACTTGCTTTAAATATGAACTATTCTTGCAACTTGGATTTCCGCACAATATTATACATCCTTTTGATACAAAAAGAAAGAGGTATTTTGCAAAAAACAGTTCCGCTGAAATTTCAGCGGAACTCAGACTGTCGAGGAACCCCCCTACGGGGGCTTTCTACTTTAGGGTTGCACTATTGTTTAAAATGAGGGTGCTGTAGGCAAACAGCACATCCTGGTTTTGGAAGGTCAAAAAGTTGCTCAACAGCTGTGAACTTACATAGCGGATATCCACCAGGGTAACGGTCTTATAATCCTGCAGCAGCAAGGGAGCTAAGGCACTGCCGAAAGAATCCCGGAAAATTACCAGTTCTCTTTCAGTCTTGGCATTGGGATTTTCTATCCGCAGCAGCGCCTGCGCGCCGGACAGGTACACATCATAGGGGTCATTCCCGGAGAGTTTCTCCAAATCATAGATGCTGCAATACTTCCCTGTTTCGTAGTTATACACCCGGCAATCCGCAAGGGCAGGATTCTCCATCACATAGATCTCTTCCTCTCCCATAGGCAGTGCCGCCTGGCCGTAATAGACGCCCCGGAATTCCTGGCTCACCAGGGTGGGTGTATAGCCTTCCGGCCGGAAAATGCCCATTGCATCACAGAGGATATTGGCGGTATCCAAAAGCTTTTCCTGCCGCCAATGGGTGTCGGTGCGGTAGTAATCTGTAACAGACAAGCTACCGGTAATGTCAACCTGCTTTGCCCAGGGCATCCCTTTTGCCATTTGATTAAATAATTGGGAGTAGTCCATTGTGGGATAGCCCTTGGGAGGCGCCAAATAGTAGCCCTTATCCGGTATCACCACAGAATATATCTTGCAATCTGTGTTCTGGAGGTAGGTGGTATAAATATAGTCGAACTTCTTCAGGGCATTGTTTACGGATGCAGCATTTAAGGGGTATTCCAGCTTGGCTGCGTAGCCATCGGCAATATAGATACCATTGTTATCAATTTTCCCCAAAAGCTTATAGGAAAATAGGGATTTTAAGGTGCGAAAATTATCCCGCAGAGGGAACTGGTCCAAGGCATAGCCCTCAAATTTCTCCATAAAACTGCCCTTTAGCACATCTTCTACGGAGATTTCAGGGAACTGCTTTAAGGGTCTGCGTTCCGATTGGGACATATCCTTACTTGGGGCAAACCAAGCAAATGCCGTCAGTGCTACCCACAGGAAAATCACAGTAATTACACCGATTTTTTTCATAGTCAGCCCCCTTAAAAACGGAAATACAGGAACGGGCTGAAAGAGCCGTCCACCAAATAGCCTGTGCAAAGGAGCAGCAGTGCAATCAAACCCAGCGGCTCTAATACCGTTCCCGCCCGGGTGGGCAAAAGCCAATTCGCCGCTTTCTTCACAAAGGGGGTCGCACCCAAAACACTCAACACGAAGAGAACAGCAAAGCTGCGCAAATAATAGAGGGTCTCCCCTGTTACCGCAGGCAGTCCGTCAAAGCCGAACATCGCTGTCAAATCATCCCCTGCCTGGGCAATGCTCTCGGCATTGAACAGCACAAAGCTGATACACACCGCCAAAAGCACATAAATATGCCGCAAAGCAGCAGGAAGTTTTTGCAGAAAGGGCAGGATTTTTTCTATCATCAGCAGCACGCCGAACATAAGTCCCCACAGGACAAAATTCCACGCTGCCCCGTGCCACAGGCCTGTGAACATCCAAACCGTGAAAATATTCACCGTCCAGCGAAGCTTATTTACCCGGTTGCCACCCATAGGGATATACACATAATCCCGGAACCAGCTGCCAAGGCTCATATGCCACCTACGCCAAAACTCCGTCACACTCCGGGAAATATAGGGGTAATTGAAATTCTCAACGAAGTGAAATCCGAAAATTCGTCCTAAGCCGATGGCCATATCGGAATAGCCGGAAAAATCAAAGTAGATATTCAGCATAAAGCCGATAGCATACATCCAGTAAAACAGCACCGAGGGCTCCTGGGCTTGTCGGAAGTTCTGAATAAGCAGTGCAAACTGATCGGCAATGAGGATTTTCTTCCCCAAACCAACCAAAAAGCGGCGGACACCTTCACTAACACCATCCCAGCTATGGCTGCGGCTCTCCAGTTCCCGGGCCACATCCACATAGCGGACAATAGGACCGGCAATGAGCTGGGGAAACAGGGTCACATATGCGCCGAAGGTAACGAGATTCCGCTGAGCCGGCACATTGCCCCGGTATACATCGATGGTATAGCTAAGGCTTTGAAATGTATAAAAGCTGATGCCCACCGGCAGAGCAAGGCGCAAAAGCGGCATGCTGATCCCGGTTGCTGCAGAAAACCCGGAGATAAAAAAGTCTGCATATTTGAATATGCCCAATAGACCCACACCGATCACCACAGACAGGATCAAAAAGAATCTTTTATACTTTTCACTCTTGCCGATAGCAAGACCGCACAGGTAAAAGGATAAAATGGTCGCAACCATTAGAATCACATATTTCGGCTCGCCCCAGGCATAAAACACCAGACTAAACAGCAATAGCACCGTGTTTTTGCGCTTTTTAGGCGACAGGAAATAACACAGTATCACCGCCGGCAAAAAGTAATATAAAAAGGGAATACTGGAAAATACCATAAATTGCTCCTTGCAAAAAAGGGCAGCAACAAGCCGCCCTTTTCTTATTAGAGTGTAAAGTCCGGCTTGTTGCCACAGACCTTTTCAAATGCATCCACATAGGACTGGGCAGTTTTGCCCAAGCCGCTGTCCAGCATAATGAACATCACCACATCACCGTAGCCTGCCAGCATCACCTGGTCCGCCTGAACACAGATCCACTTACGGGGATCGATATTGGCTTTCATATCCCGGGCAACCTGCTCCGCCTTGGCTGCATCAGACACCCGCACCAGCACCAAAGAAAAAGCCTGGGAACCCATCATAGGCTCATAGACCGCACCCTCTTTGATCAACTCCCGGGTTTTAAGTCCCGTATAGCTTTCAAATGCCAGCAGCGCATCCTCAGAAACATCTTCTAAGTCCAAGGGAATCACCCCGCCCATAAATTCCACAGGGTTTTCTTCCATGATCTTATTGATGTTCTCCTCCATTGTGCCGGGCAGAGTTTTGCCCGCCGCAGGCTTGGTGGATTCTGTGGTTGCCGTTGAGCTTGTCTGCGTAGGATTTGATTCGATAGGTGCGACCGGTTCCTTGGCGCATCTGCAGGCAGACAATGCCATTGCCTGCGTCAGAGCCAGCAGGAATGCGATACATTTTTTCATTGATTATTTTCCTCCATTGCTTGTTTTTTACGGCTTTTGACATAAGCATACCCAACAAGCAACACAATCATACCTATCACTGCGCCGGAGGTATCAATCAAAACATCCTTAAAGCTTGGCCCCCGGTCCGGAACAAAACGCTGAATGGTCTCATCACAGCAAGCTACCAGGAAAGCCCCGGCCAACGCCAGCAAGCGAGGTTTGTTCAGTAGAAACAAAAATCGAGTCAAAAACGCGCCCAAGCAAGCAAATTCTGTAAAATGGGCAACTTTTCGAAGTAAACCGTGTCCGCCCTCACCTGACCCTGACTGACCAAGAATGACCTGGTAGACCACATAACTCACAAACTTACTGATTGCGCCGGAAACAGAGCCGGGCAACAAAGAATTGCCCCAAATAAACAGAATATTGCAGATAATCGCAACCGCCCAAAAGCGTATCTTTTTTTGGTTATATTCCATTACAGCACACCCAGATGTTCCAGAAGTATCTTCACACCCAACAAAATCAAAATCACGCCGCCGGTGACCTGAGCTTTTTTCTCAAAGCGGCTGCCGAAAATGTTACCGATCTTCACACCCACAGCAGAGAGCGTGCCGGTAAAGGCGCCGATCAGCACCACAGCCAGATAAATATTTACATTACCTGCCATTGCCAAGGAAACACCAACAGCCAAAGCATCAATAGATGTAGCGATGGCCATTAAAAACATTGTCTTCATAGAAAAATCCGCGTTCTTATCGCAGCACTCGCAATCTGCCTCAAAGACTTCTTTGAGCATATTTGCGCCAATGATAGCTAGCAAGCCAAAGGCGATCCAGTGGTCAAAAGCTTCAATCTTACCGGCAAACAACGCGCCCAGAAAGAAACCAGCCAAAGGCATCAACGCCTGAAATCCGCCAAACCATGCGCCACAGGTCAAGCACTCTTTAGGGCCAGCCTTCTTCACAGAAAGGCCCTTACACATAGATACTGCAAAGGCATCCATACTCACACTGAGTGCCAGCAGAAGCAATTCCCAAATTCCCATTATACTTCCTCCGCTTATGTAGAGATTCATGCGCACAATAATGCGGTATTATAGCATTTTTATAGCCTATTGTCAATTTTTTCTTAGCGAAAACAGCCCTATGACCAAAAGCCATAGGGCTGTTTTTTAATGATGATGGTGATGATGTCTGGAAGTTTCTTTAAACTCTATATGACAGTCCTTTTCATGGCAATGCTCCCCTTCCCCTTCCAGCTCCAGGGTTGTATGGCCAATGCCGTGTTCCCGCAATCCCTCTCGGATGACTTCCTTGACCGTGTGCGGGTCTGCATTGGTAACGATGTGCATTGTGGCATAATTATGGTAGCCGTCCATACTCCAAATGTGAATATGGTGCACATCCAGCACCCCATTGATCTCCAAAAGATGCTCCTTGATCCCCCGGACATCTATGCCGTGGGGCGTTTTTTCCAGAAACAGGTCGAGGGCTTCTTTCAAATTTTTTGCGGCATTTATAAAGATAAACACTGCTACACCAACGGACATAATGGGGTCAATGATGGCAAAGTCAGTAAATCGCATCACAACTGCGCCCACCAGCACCACTGCCCAACCCAGCACATCTTCCAGCATATGCAGGTTCACAGCCTTTTGGTTCAGAGAATCCCCCTCCCGGGTGAAAAAAGCGGCGCAAAAATTTACGGCTACACCTACCACAGCAAAGAGAATCATACCATTATAGTTGATTTCAGAGGGTGTGATGATTCTGCACACGGCATTATAGATCACAAAACAGGAGCCAACCAACAAGATAAGTGTAGTGATGACACTGCCGATAACAGAGTATCGGGCATAACCGTAGGTATTGGTTTCGTCGGGTTGCTTTTTGCTTTTCTTTTCTAGAAAGTAAGAAATACCAATACTGGCAGCATCGCCGATGTCATGGACCGCATCGGACACGATAGCCACACTGCCGGTAAAAATACCGCCTGCAAATTCAAATATAGAAAACAGCAAATTCAGCAAAAAGGCAATCAGAATATTCTTCTCGGTTTTCATAAAGACCCCCTGTTGACATACGCAAGTATATGCGATACAATATGTACACTACCGAACACTTCGTTCGGTTATATTATATAAAATTTGGCTATTATTTCAACATACGATAGCCCACGGTTATTCATTACTGAACAAATTGGAGTAATTGTATGGACAGACGGCAACGAAAAACACGGGAAGCGATCTTTCACGCTTTTACCAAGCTCCTATCTCAAAAAGATTTTAACCAAATCACTGTTGGGGAAATCATAGAGGTTGCAGATGTCGGCAGAGCCACTTTCTATTCCCATTTTGAAACCAAGGATTATCTTTTGAAAGCCTTTTGCGAAGAACTGTTCTGTCATATATTCGATACTGAAAACGATGATCCCCACGGGCATCGCCATATTTTTGATTGTGACGGCTCTGACTCAGTTTTTTTGCACCTATTTCAGCATTTGCAAAATAATGATAATAACATTCTTGCGCTGCTGGCATCCCAAAACAATGATTTGTTTTTAAACTATTTCCGCGCCAATTTGGAAACCCTTGTGGAAAGTCAACTTTCGCTTTTTGAACGCCCCACAAATATTCCGGAAGCCTTTTGGAAAAATCATATTATCTCCACCTTTGTAGAAACCTTAAAATGGTGGATCGCGTGTGGAATGAAAGAGACTCCTGAAGTGATAACAGAATATTTTTTCACGGTAGTATAACACAAACCACCCTATGACTTTACGGTCATAGGGTGGTTTGATTTTCTTAATCGAGGGGTTTCATCGTGGGGATTATCTTATAAAATGCACGAAAACTGGAAGTGGACATTGCATTTTGTGTTTGACCCTCTAAAAACCGCAAGATATTGTGTTATTTCGATTGTCGGTTTGCTGTTGGCAAACTCGGCGTGTTGTGGCACAACACAATGAAAATTGGTAAAATATTTGGTACGGTTGGTACATCAGGTTAGTTTGATTTTTCCTTGCAGACTAACAAATGCTTGTTGCTTCTTTTGGGTAGTCAAATCGGTATATACATCTAAAGTTGTAGAAATATCGGCGTGCCCCATAATCTCTTGAATGAATTTTAATGTAACCTCGTCACCTTGATTTTCGCAAAGGCGAGTACAGAAAGTATGGCGTAGATTATGTACGGTAAAATGCGGAATTAGCAACGGCGTTCTTCCCTCTGCCTGTGCTGTTTTCGTTTCCTCGGCGTTATATTCTTTATAGATACGCTCAATCGCCCTGTTTATACAATGTGCCGAGAGCACATCACCAAAACGATTTTTGAATATAAAGCCGGAATATCCATCAATAACAGTATGGTTATAGCCATCAAATTTTTGATAGTTATATTCCGTAATTAACGCTTCCTTTACCTCGTCAAACATCGGAACACTACGCACACCGGCTTTTGTCTTTGGCGTGGTAATATGAAATTCGCACTTGCCACTATCCTGTTGGCGGTAAATCAAGTTATGATTTATACTAATCAATTTGTTTTCAAAATCACAATCTTCCCAACGCAAACCGATAATTTCACCCACCCTACATCCAGTACCGAGAAGAACAGTAAAGACAGGCATCCAATGCTTATACACCTTTGAATTAGCAACATAGTCTATAAAAGCCGCCTGTTGCTCCTCTGTAAGTGCTTTGCGTTTTGGCTTGTCCCAATCCCTACGGCTCTTAATTTCGCTCATAACGCCTTTTGTGGGGTTCTTGCGGATATAATCATCACGCACCGCCGTTTCAAAGATGGGGTGTAAAATCGTGTTGATTACTTCCATACTGTTTGGCTTAAAGCCTTTTTCGTCAATCAACGAATGATACAGCTTTTTAATATCGCTGTATTTGATACTTGACAGCTTCTTTTTACCCAATCCATTACTGATATATTTTCTGTACATATACTTATAATTTGTTCGGGTGGATTGCTTTAACGGTCTTTCTTCAATGTAAACAGCAAAGAAATCATTTAGTATTGTTCTCTGTGCCGCCACGGTGTTTATGCCGTCCTCTCTGTCACGCTCTATCCGTTTTTCCATCTCACGCAGACATTCTGTATGCTCTTTTCTTGGCGGCGTTATATCGGTCTCTGTCAGCCGCCAAGAATAAACGCTTCTTGATACCCCCTTTTGGTCTATATACCTATATTCGTATCTGCCGGAACTCTTTTGATATTCTCCGTTTCGTAATACCCTGTTCCGATTATCATATCGTTTCTGTGCCATAAAACTCCTTTCGTTCTTGACACACGATATAGCATAAGCATTATACCATATCGCATACCAAAAATACAATGAAATACATTAAATTTGATACTTATCAAAAAGACTATCAAAACTCCGCTGTTATGGGATTTTATTGATGTGCTCATTTCAATCACAGAAAACACTTGCACTCAAAACCCCATAGTAATCGAAAGTTTATATGCTCTTTTTTATGCTTTATTCAATGGTAAATCGTTGTCTTGCAACATATTTTTAATTCCCACGCATAAAGTTGACGATTTACTTTTTGGATATTGCCACGGTGTACTATGGAAGATATACCCCATAGCCACCGTGTTTTTTCTTGGATTATCGCATTTTCCCTTATCGCTCTTGTTCTCATATCTGCTATAAGATAGATATACTCGCACACTGTAAAATTGCGTTAATCCGTTGTGCCGTAACGCTTTGCAGGCATTCACATCATTTCAAAAAATGCAAGTAAGAAAACCATATAAAACCATTCTAAAATACGCTTGTTATGGACTTTTGCTCAACAAACAGCTTGTTTCATAAAATGCAAGCAAACGGCTGTTATGGTCTTTTGAGAATGTTATTTACAAAACGCACCTAAAATTTCAACCTGTTTATAGTTTGACCCGCAGTACAAAATATGTGGGTTGATACATATCTTTGCTCCGGCTTTGTTGATACCGTCATAAGCTATTGCACAAAAACGCTCTTGTTTTCCGTCCACCTCAAAGCTCACATCACGATATATAGCTAACAGCTTATTGATGTGCAACACATCGTATCCTATCAATCTGCAAAATTCCGCTACCGATAGCAACTCCAATTTTTCTATGTCCGTTTCTGTAGGGTTGTAACATAGCAAATTGTATTCGATATTGATATATGGGAGTAACTTAAAGAAATACCCTAATTGCCGATGATTGCCCCTTGCCGTAGTTTCATACAGCGTTCTGACACCGTTGGTATAAATCTTTTGATACCGAGTGTATTCCGCAGAGTGCTTAATATGCCCTCTCCGAAAAATGTTTTCATTTGTGAATATCAAGCCGCTTTCCGCTTCAACAATATATTCCGGACTAACCTCTTTCCAAAAGCGAAAAACGGTTGCTTTCGATAATCCTAACACTTGGGGTAAATCCTTGTAGTAGATGGGTGTTCTTTGCGTTAACATCAATTTGTTGCTTTCAAAACCTGTAAAGGTATTTAGATATATAAGGCGTGTCACCGTTTCGGGAGCGATACCAACAAACCGTTCATTTGTTGGAACAAAAAAATAATTGCCTAACGGCTTATTTGCCGCCCTACTAAAGCTTCTTTCTGCCTCACGCTGCTTGCGTTCCCGATATGCCATCTGTTGTTCGGGGGTATAAAAAATAGTCCCTATCGGTGCTTCAATAACAGTTGATTGTCGCACCTCTCCTGTTGACCGTTCTATAGCCAACCGCTGACCTGTACTGTCAGTTATGTATTCATAACCCTTTAGTTCGTTTATGTTTATCACCTCTGTACTTTTCTTGTGTTTTCTCGTTGAATACACTCATATATCTATCTGCACATTTGCCGCAGATACGCAGTTTCAATTCCTCTCCGTCATTTTCGCTACCATAATTGCACCGCAAATTCAAGGAAGATAGTACCATTTCATAGCCACCGCAGATTTCGCATATAAAATGCGTGTTTTGTACGCTCATATCATCACCGCCTTTCTTCGTAAATTGTTTCATCACCCCACAAGTGCACATTTACTATGGGTCAATACGGAACGCCGCAAAGGGTGTACCGAAAAGAAAAAAGCCGCACAACACAAGATGGGGATTACCCATTCTGTGAAGTGCGACTTATCTTTTAACTATTGTTTTCGTGCGTACTCATTATTAACTTTTCGTCTGCTTAATTATATCAAAATTTTGAAGTTCTGTCAATGAAGCCCCTTGTTGCGGCACAACGCCCGATTGTAAACGATTTGTAAATTACTCCCAATACTCGTCGATAATGACCTCATATTGCATTCTTCCTTCGTAGATACCGGCTTTTGCAATATCCGTATCACCTTGTACGCTAACACCAAACGAAGCACCCGCCGTTCCATCTTCTGATATAGATGAGCTTGTAATTCTCGCCAAATATGGTGAATACTGCGTTACTTCCGTGCCATCTTGTGCGGTGAATTGAACATTAAATACATTATCACTATTAGGATGAGTAAGAGAAATAGCATTGTTTTCGTTAAGGTTTGTAATCTTAACTTTAATTGTCTCACCAATAGCAACATTGGCATCGCTGACCATTATGCTCCAAGTTTCAGGATTTTCCAATTCAATTATTGACGGGATAGATATAGTACAAGTGCTATAAACCCTTTTGCTGATAACACTTTCGCCGTTGGCAGAATACGGACAATCAGCCGCAAAAGCTGACATAGGCATAGCCAACAGCAACGCCGCACACATAAGCATACATAAAATCTTTTTCATAATGACTACCTCTTTCTATTGTGAATTTATTTCTAAAACAACATTACTGCCGTTTAGTTGCGTTTTGCCGTCCAAAGCATAACAGTTGTATATCATACGGCAATTACGATATAAACCCCGCTGTAGCTCCTGTGACAGCGTTATAGCGGTTATATGCTCACCTGGTGCAAGCATACCCGACTTGTATATCACGGTATCATCCGACAGGCAAAGCGTTATTACAAAGTAACAGCTATTCTCATTTGGGTTGTAGAAATCTACTGTCTGTTCAAGCTGTCCCGCTCGCATATTCAAACCTGTAACAGCGGGGATTTGTATTCTGCCATTGTTATCTCCGGCGGGTACAAAATCCAACACCTTATCCGTTGTGCTTCCTGTAGTGCTGTCGGTGCCGCTCGGTGGGGGCGTAGAGCGGTTACAGTACCGCAAGCTGATAATCAGCATTATCAAAATAACGATAGCGGCGGTTATGTATAGAATTGTCCGCAGTTTCTTATTCTTCATCATCGTAAACACTTTCATCGTCATACTGTGCAAGCCGCCTATTCCGCACGCTCATTGAAGCCACAAGCTCCGTGACTAATGTAGCTTCTGCCGCCGTCAAATATGTAAGGTCTATGGATACGGTGTCCGTTCGTCCAAGAAGATAATCCGTTGACACGCAGTATAGATTTGCGAATTTCAGTAATACCTCAAAAGACGGTTGCCGTAAATCATTTTCGTATGCAGATATGGTGGACTTTGTTACACCTATCATTTTTGCCACTTGCTCTTGTCGCAAGTGCTTGCTAACTCTTAACTCCCGTAGCCGGATAGATAAATCAAGTATCATTGTGCTTCACCTCGCACACAACAATTATACTCATTTTCGATTGCTTATCGAAAACTTTAGGTTGCGTTTTGCTGACTTTCTCCCATAACAACAAAAAAGCCGCATAACCCATTACGGTTACACGGCTCAAAAAAGTATTGGATTTAACAACGCTGTGGGGGCGGTCATTCTTCATCCACATATTCCAAGAAGTCACCCGGCTGACAAGAGAGTAAAGCACAAATCTGTGCAATATTTGCCCAACTGATAGGCTCGTTCTTCCTTAGCTTTTGGATAGTGCTTTCAGCTAACATTTTTTCTTTGCGGAGAGTATTCGTATTTGCCCCCTTATCTTTTAGAGCTTTCAGCACATCAATCTTGTATCTAAGATTTGCGGTAGGCTTTTCGATTGCTGACATTATAAACACCTCAACTTTCCTAATCATTTACTGTATGGGAGAAAAAGCGACTTGTCTCAAATAGAAAGTGGATTGCGGTGCAAATACCATAACGCCCCGCCCCACTACTTGATACACCTTTTCTATTGTAAAACATTGTATCACAAAAACTACACGAAAACAAGTGTAATATTGCACAAAAATATACACGAATATTTGTGTAATTTTTGCACGAATAAAAGTGTAATTTTCTATTGACATTACACGAATATCGGTGTATAATTAGGGTACAGTACAGGGGCAGACCAACCGCAACGGACACGCTCCACACGCTGAATACAAAGTATTAAAGGAGAACAAAAAACAATGTCAACACACGAAATGGAAAGCAAGATTGCAAAACTGCAAGAATGGGAAGCATTAGCCGCTGAAGCTCACGCAGAAGCGGAAGCGTTAAGGGATGAAATCAAAGCCGAAATGCTTACCAGGGAGACGGAAGAAATGGAAGCCGGACGATTTATTATCCGTTGGACTTCGGTACTGTCAAACCGCTTTGATACTACAACCTTTAAGAAAGACCACGCCGATATGTACAAGCAGTACACAAAGCAGACCGCAAGCCGCCGATTTAGTATCGCATAAAGAAAGCCCCTTGTACAACACGCCGACCAAAGCAAGAGTACAAGAGACTTTACCCACAGCCACAGCGGGAGCGGGTACAAATATTATATCGTATCCGCTCCCTAAAATCAATACAAACGGATGAATTATCCAAAGAAGAAAAGGAGCGTTTACATTATGAAACAGATTGACAAAATGAGCAGATTGACCGGAGAGCTTGAAAAGTGTTTCCGCTTACTCAATCAAGACTTTTTCAACGGCGAATTACCTACCCCCATTATCACAGTTATTCCCACGCCCAGAGCATACGCTCATTATGTACCCTTTGACATTTGGGATACAAGGGACAGCAAAAAAAGAGAAATCAACATAGCAAGCGGTACGCTTGACAGACCACTTGAAAACATCATAGCAAGTTTACTTCACGAAATGGTTCACTTTTATGATGATGTTATATTAAACATTCAAGATGTATCCCGCAAGGGACAGTACCACAACAAACGCTTTGCGGAACAAGCGGAGAAAAGAGGACTAATCGTTACCCGCTCCGAAAAATATGGATGGGCACACACCGCACCCGCTGACCGTCTGCTTGAATGGGTACTTGACCACAACGAACTGAGAGAGGTTGAAATGTGCAGAGCAACCCCCACCTTTGCCGCTGTCGGCATTGGCACACACGCAAGCAACGGCGGGGAGCTTCGCCCCATAATTACCACAAGCAACAGCCACCACAGGACATACCGCTGTCCCTGTTGTGGTAACAGCGTGAGAGCCACAAAGCAAGTCAACATCATATGTGGTGATTGTATGGAGCGTATGATATTAAAGGGGGCGTATGTAAATGCTTGACCTTTTTGTGTATGCAATAATTGTTGGCGTGTGTGGAGTATGCCCGCCTATCGGTTTCTTATTGTTTATACTGTACTCTAAGTTAAAATAGGCTACAGCCTATCCTTACACGCAAAAAGTGCCCGAAAATCCGTCAGTATGATATTGCATATTCATCACCTTGACATTTCGTAGGGCACATCTAAGATTTCATTTATACAAAGGAGCGTTATATATGCGTTTAGCTTATGTTAGAGTATCTACCGCAGAGCAGAACGAGCAACGGCAAGTTGAAGCTATGAAGCGGTACGATATAGAGAAATTTTTTATAGAAAAGGTATCCGGCAAGGATATCAATCGACCAAAGCTGCAAGAGCTTTTGGAGTTTGCAAGAGAGGGCGACACAATACACATACACGATTTTTCCCGCCTTGCTCGCTCTACAAAGGATTTGCTTGACATTGTGGAACAGCTTAATAGAAAGGGTGTCCACCTGGTGAGCAACAAAGAGAACATAGACAGCAGTACCCCTACAGGACGGCTAATGTTGACTATGATAGGAGCTATTAACGAATTTGAGCGTACCAACCTTTTGGAAAGACAAAGAGAGGGTATTGCAATCGCAAAGCGTGAGGGAAAATATAAAGGTAGTAAAGCTATAACTATTGCTGATTTTCCCGAACATTACCACAGATATATGACAAGGCAAATCACAAAATCCGCCCTTGCTCGGCAGTTAGGTATCAGCCGTCCAACACTAAACAGGCTTATCGTTGAACACGAAAGCACAGCGGGGATTATTCACAACGGATAATCCCCCTTGCTTTAGCCTATAAGTTTGCAATTTGTTGTATATTAGTTTGCGTTCTGTTGATTTTCATATGTTTTTGTGGTAGAATTATAAAAAATGAAAGGGTATGTCTTGCAGAGCAAGCAAGGTGATTGAACTATGTTTGAATTTTTTACTGCTTTGTTTGGTGGTCTGTTCTATGGAAAAAAATACTCCAACGAAAAAGCAAAACTAAAAGCGTTTGACGAGAGACAAAAGGCATATTCATTGACGAGAGACGATATAGAAGCAAGATGTGTCGCAAATTACGAATTGGAAAAATGGGCAAAAGATTTTATATCAAGCGGTCAACACTTCGAGGATATTTGTAATTGGTTTGCAGAGGATTTTCGATATGTTTTCGGTAGTGATTGGAAAGAGAAGCTACATATCCCACCCAAATCGCCTGTACTAAATCCGCAAATATACAAAAATGAAGCGTATTCTTTTTCTGTTCCGGCAAACCATATCACTTGGGTCTATCACTTGCTGTTGGCAAGAAAGGGCAAAATCGACCACGGTGTTCCCGGCTTTGGATACCCAATAGGCGGCATTAACGAAAAGGATATGACAATTAAGTTTGCTGAATGTATTGAGGGTCAGTTACTGAATGCCGGAGTGCGTAATATTCGATTAGCTCTTGAATTAGATATGATATGCGGCACACGCAGACGAACAGCGAGTGACCTTTGCGGCGGCAATATCAAGATAGAGTCTTTGTGCCATCATCCGACACATCGGCTTTGGAATGACTATGTACAGAAATAAAGCGTGAGGAAAGCATATGCAAGTTTTGTTTATTATTGCAGGCATTCTTTTCTATGGTTCGATTTTAACAGCTATTGGTATATTTGCATATCACAAAATCAAGCCGTTACCACCCGAAAAGAAAAAGAAGATATACATATGGAGCGGCGTTGTTCTTGCAGTTATCGTTATTGCCGTAGCTATAATTGGGGTTGTATCATATCTGCAAAACAGAATACTCCCCACAGAAGAATATCTACTTGGAGAATGGACGGCAAGCAACGAAAACGGTGAAGCTACCATTGTCTTTGAAAAGGATAACGGAGAATACACCGCAGAATGGTCTATATACGATTATTCCAATAAGGAATGGAGCAAAAGCACCTTTACTATAAAGGAAATCGACAATTATGTAATGACTATTTTGATGGATGACGGAACAATAGAGTTTGTTCCATTTGCCGTTAGCAAAGATACTTTGTTTTTTGCCGACACGGAGTATAAAAGCGAGAACAAAAATGTTCCCATCCCAAAAGAAAAATTTGCTTATATTGTAGACGATGTGATACATCCTGTCACAATGGGGTGTTATATGGGAATGTCAGTTGATGAAGCGGACAAAGCATTACCTTATAAACTTGAAGAACGCTATAGCAATAGCTATTATTGCGAACTCCCCGAAGAAAAGTACGGAGAAGTTTCACTCCAATTAAGATTTGACGATGAGTATGGTCTTGATGAAATCAAATACTGGATTGACGATAAGTATTATGAAGATAGATATACTCTAATCGAATATTTATCGGATTTGTATGGTGAGTACGAAGAAAAACAATGGTCTAATATGGAAAAATATTATAGCTACATATGGACTTCCGGCAACCTTGAAATTAGATTGACCGAAGATACCGAGGAGAAATCAATATTCATTGACTACAGCATTGATACAGACTGGTTACTTGAATACAAAAGAAACAATAAAGATTAAGTCAAAGCCGCCGATTATGGCGGCTTTACTTTTGTCTTTGGATAGAAAAACGGCTACCCTACACGAAGCAGAGTAGCCGCCGGAAAGCACCGCAGAATAACCACAAACTGCAATGCAACCACTATAGAGCCGTATTGCTACAACTCGGGAGCAGACCGAATAACCACAAACTGTCTGCTCTTGCTTGCTATTATACCATATGACATCATCCAAAGTCAACGAACTGCAAATAACATTATCGCATTCAGCAAACATTTATATCGGGCAAAACACTTTCAGTTTTTCACTTTCAAAAACTGGACATAGAAAACGGACTATTCGTGGTGAATAGTCCGTATTTCCATAGCTATATCGTGTCTTTTTGATTAGTAAAATTGGTAAACTTTTTGGTAAACTGTCTGTTTTCGGCTTTTGCATACCCGAAAAGCCCTTGTGTACCAACGCTTTTATCAATCGAGGGGTTTCATTGTTGGGATGCTCTTTGAGTCTCTCATACCCTCTCATAGCCCTGCAATCCTTCTCATAAATTTTGCTTGTTTCATTAGATTTTTGGACTTCTCATATAGCCGCACCCATTCTCACTCCTGGGCCAAAAATTCTCGGAAGTTTGGGGTACTTCTGGGGTAAATTCAATTTTTCCGCAACCAATGAAACCAGTTAACTCTGATATAGAGATTATAACACAAAAACTACTGATTTGCAACCCAAAATCAAAAGAAAAAGGGACTGCCATCAAAGACAGTCCCGCCATTCAAATTTATGCTGTTTTCTTCTTTTCTGTCAGCATCTTGATAACCGTTTCGTGTGCACCTTCGATGTGGCAATGCCTACAACTAAGATGATAACCACGATAGCAACATAAATCACAAGACTTTTCAAAATTCTTTGTTGCTTGATAAACGGTCACAGATTCATATTGTTTTTGAATTGCAATATCTGTAAATCTGCTCATCGCAAATACTTCCTTTCTTCAAGATTTAGAAAGAAATAATTTGTTGAGATAAGCGATAATCATATATTGTGTTGACGAAATTCAATTATTTCTTGTTTTATGGATTTACTTGGCCAAGATAAATGTTATTCTTGACCTTCTCCAATGCTTTCCGTTTCAATTCCTCGGAAACATCGGTGTAAATTTCAATGGTTGTTTTGACATCCTTATGCCCCATAAGGTTTTGAATGACCGCCAAAGGAATCATATTGTCGTTGTTGATAGATTCTTCCATCAGACGAGTGCAGAAGGAATGTCGTAACTGGTGGGTTGTCATATGCGGTATCAATACAGCATCACGGAATTCCAATTCGGCAATTTCCTTTTCCTTCTCATTATAATCACGAATGATGCGAGCGATTCCATCATTGACACTGGATAAGGACAGCACAGTGCCGTATCGGTTCGTGAACACCCAATCACTATAACCATCAATGACGGTGTTTGCCGTGCCGTGTTGCTCCTGATATGCCTTTTCAGCCAGCAATGCCTCACGAACTTCTTTCATCATTGGAATGGTTCTGATACCCGCCTTGGTCTTTGGAGCAGGATGTACACGGTAACCACAAGTGCCATCCTCCCACTGGCGATAAATCAGTGTATGAGTGATATAGATGCAGTCGTTCTTGAAATCGCAATTTTTCCACACGAGTCCAGTGCATTCACCAATTCTCATTCCTGTGCCGAGCAAAACGGTCAGGATATTTTTCCATCTGGAATAATCCCTGTTACTTCTCATAAAGTCCACAAATGCCATTTGCTGTTCCAGAGTGAAGGCATATTTTGTCGTAACCTTTTTAGGCTGCCACTCCTTCATCTGACGAATCTCCTTCATAGCAGGTATGCAAGGGTTTTTACGAATTAGATTGTCAAAGACCGCCTTCTCAAATACGGGGTTGAGAATCGTATGTACAACCTCCATAGAATTTGGTTTCAACCCGTGCTTGGTAATGAGTTCATTGTAGAATCTCTTCATATCAGAATAATTGATATTACCAATCTGCCGTTTGCCGAACCCTTTACGAACATATTTATTATAATTGTAAATATATCCTGTTCGAGTCGAATCTGACAAATTCAACTTACCCTTAATGTGCAAGTCAAATCTCTCATTCAAAGTTGCTTTTTGGGAATGTAACGGAGTAATACCATCGTTCAAATCCTGCTGAATTTCCCGCTCCATATCCCGCAATGCTTCACAATGCCGTTTTCCTTTGGGAACGGGGTCAGAATGAGATAATCTCCAGCTATAGATGCTTTTGCGAATTCCGTTAGCATCATAATAGCGATACTCATACAAACCATTCTTTTTCTGCCGTTCGCCATCTTGTAAGGGTCTGCCTTGATTATCTCTTCTTGATGCAGGTGTTCTCATACCAAAATCCTCCTAAATCCAAATTTCTGCCTGCGAATGATTTTCCAAGACACCCGCAGGATTTCGTGTTGCCACTCCGCAGGTCAACCGAGGAAACCGTAGTCATTTTCCCACAGTCGCACTTACACCGCCAAAGTGCCTTACGGTGCTGCGATGTTCCCACTCTCTTTTTAACGGTCAATTTACCAAACCGTTGCCCTTTTAGGTCAAGGGCATGGGAAACTCTTTTCAAGCATCCGCAAGACTTTTTATGCCCGTTCCTCAAATCACTGGAAGTGGCGAATGTGGTCTTGCCACATTCGCACAAACACTCCCACACAACAGAATCCTTGTAGTTCCTGCCGTGCTCCTTAATGACTGTCAAACGGTTGAACTTCATACCAGTTAAGTCATATTTCAAATTTCACACCCCCTTCTTAATAGTGGATTGCACTCTCTTTGAGAATGTACTGCTCAAAGAGGGGTCTCTTAATGAGGGTCTTCGTTCCAATGTGAAGCAAATAGTCCGCATTTGGATGGCGACCAATGAGTCTTCGCAAGGTGTGCTCTCCGATACCGAAGATACCGCAAGCCTCCTCAATTGTAAGATTAAATTTGTTTTCAGGTGCAATTTTAGGAATTGCCATACCCATAGTACACATATAAAAAATCTCCTTTCAAAATTAAGTAATATTTTTATCTGAATCATTGTCAATTTCTTGCCCTTTCCGCATCAGTTCGGTAGGTTGACTGTCGTGAGACTTATGCGATGCACGACCTCGCAGGTTTGGGGTTCTTCATATTAAGTTTTCAAGGTGCTTGACAATTTACCGCCTTTTTGCTATACTGTTAGCAAGACTTATTTTTATGGGCAGGTTCAAGGGTTCGCCCTTCACCTATACCCATAGCAGTCGATAAATTTTGGGTGGTTCGTATTCCACCTTTACCGTTATTATACACAAAAACCTCTTCATTGTCAAGCCTATGAAGAAAAAATTTTTTGAGAGGTGCTTTTATGCCAGAAATAGTAGGTTACGGTGTTTGTATTAGAAATACACCCATTAAAGTCGAGAACACAGTTGTTTATCAAGAACTTACCAACATTGGTATTAACTTGGACAAAATATCTATTGATATTGTCCGTGCCGACACTACAGCTCGCCCTCAATTAGCAGAATTAATCAAGGAATTGGGTGTAGGCGACCAAATACATATGTACTCTATCGATGCATTTTTGTTGGGCGATTGCAGAAGAGCAATATTGTATTATTCTGATATCCTCAAAAAAGGAATCGACCTTGTTATTTATGATTTTGATGGAGCAATCGCAAAATTATCACCATTCTCAACTCTTCGCTTTGGCGATAGAAAAGCAGGTGAAGAACTCCTTGTAAAATCTTTAAAATCAACAGATGAACTAATATACGATTTTGGAGAATATTTTGTCGATGCCACTCCTTCTAAAAATTCTGGCGGGTTACGAACGGAAGCCAGAGCAAACATAAGCAATGCATTTAAGGAAATATATTTTGCATATGAGTCATATCAAATAAAGCAAGAGAAGACATTAGAACTCCTAAAAGATTATTGCGGAATTGGCAGTAAAGTTACTTTTTGGTTGATGGCAAAAGACTATGAGGCTTCTCTACATTATAGCGATGACCTTTCCAATCAACCGTTTGAGATTTTTGACCTACCAAAGCGGTGTGGAAAAATTCCAGAGGAATATCATCAAATCACAAAACTTGCAGACTCTTACATTGGTACTATTTCCAGTGAACGAGAACGAGTTGAAATCGCAATGCGAGAATTAAATATGATTAGTAGTTACGGTGTTTACCGCCGTTGGCAATTGGTCGCTGAGAAAACTCCCAAGCCCCGAAAGCACATTATAATAGACTTCAATTTTGATGACTTTGATGAAAAATATACAAAGAAATAAAAGAGTGGGATTAGTCCCACTCTTTTATCTTGCAATATTTCTAATCGCATTCTTATCATTTTGTATCTCAGGCATTCTCCACAACACCTCTTTAATTAATTCGTGAGCAGCAACACTCGTAGCCTCGAATCTATTTAGTGTAGTTTCAATCTTCTCAAAGTCTTTCCTCATAAGATTTTTCTTCACATTATGTTGTTGATTGCTAAATGTTCTTCTAACACTCTCTATATCATCGTATAATGCCTGTACTTCGTTTAATTGCTTTTCTATGTTCTTCTTTCTACTTAATAGGAAAAGTCCGTTCAAAAGTGAGCCGAGGGCATATAGCAAACCATTTGCAAGATTCCCCCAAAAATCCAAATCCTTTCTTAATTGTTTCTCTGCCGTAACATCACCTTTTTTCAATTCCCATATGCTATCTTTAATTCTTTTTCTGATAGGTGTTAATTGATTCCAGGTTGAACGGGTTATATCCTGATACTGTTTCCATTGGCCATCTAATATCTGTTTCTGTTCTGCTACAATCAAATCAGAATCCTTATCAATAATATCTCTATTCTTTTTTAGTTGTTCAGATAGTGCTTTTAATTCTTTGATTTCTTTATTTCCGCCCTGTGCCTTTGTAATGCCTGTGTGAACCGATGTTTTAAATCCTAACCACTCTTCTATGTGGCTATCTAATCTATTATGAAACTGCCTTAAATAGGTTCTATTGATACATTTATCCGTATTGAATATATACATCTCTTTATCTGGTCTGTTTTTATATTTCTTAATCTTTTTGTGTATCGGAGCAAACTTCAGGTGGATATGAGGTTTAAATTTAAAGTTCTCGTTTTCTAATGATTCGTCTTTATGAACCCAAGCGGAAACAATGTTTTCTTTACCGAAATCATTTTCTATTAATTGCACTGCAGCTTTAAAAAATTGTTTTTCCAATTCTTCATTTTTGGGAAAGTCTTCTGGCAATGTCAAGCATAAAGATACCAGAAAATTTGTATCATCTCTTATCGTTCCTCCCGTATCTTTCACCATTTTTATTAACTCTTTCAGATACTCTTTTGGATTCTCTATATTACACAAATTATAGTTTAAATGACTTCTTTCCTTATCAATATTTTCTTTTAAATATGTGTTTTCTCTTGCATCGTGCTCTATCATATGAAAAGCATTAATACCTTTATATTTAGCAAAATGTGCCATTTATATCACTCCTTTAATTTTCTGATATAAATATGTTAAAAGGATTATTTTTACAAACGAAAAAATAATGTAGCAAGGTAGGCAATTTTTTTGCTGCCGCAAAAATTCCTCCTTGGTCTGCCGACACCTAAAAGGTGTATACACCTTTACCGTGTGGATGCTTCGCCCGTGTGGAGGAAGATACATGAGGAAATACAACAAAATTGAATCAACAGCCAAAAACACCGCCTTTTTCATCAAAAGCGGTGTTTTTCATTTTTACTCATATCTTTTTTAGTAATAAAAGTATCATATAGATGATATTTTTCAAAGTATCACCTTGCTGATATCAAATGCATCATCTAAGTGATACTAAATCGCTAAAAATGCAACAAGGTTTCGATTCAAACAATTTTGCAGCGAAAAAGGCATAAAAAAAGATATGCAGAATTTTTCTGCATATCTTTTTTGCTTAATTCTCTTGATAAACCGTGCCTTCATAAACACTATCAAATCTGAACGAACCGTCTTCTTCATTGAAGACCACACGAACATCATAGTTCCACCAACCGAGGTCAACATTAGTTTTCAGATTGTACTCGTTTTCCTTGTCCTCGTTTCTGGTGCAAACCACATCAGAATCCAACACAACCGCTCCGCTATTATCTTTTACGGTAATGTGACCCGTTGTATTGTACAAGAAACCCTTGTTTAAAGTAATGGTATAGTTGTTACCGCCATTACTGCCAGTCCAAGTGGTATCCTTTGCAAGTTCGTAAGTATTTATCTCTTCAAATGTGTAGTTTACAACAGACCACTCTTTTGTGTCCGTATTCTTTTCGTAATATACAACAAGTGTGCCTTCCTGAATCAGACCATTTTTCGCACTGCTTTGCACCTTATTATGAACACTGCCTTTGGTTTTTTCGTATTGGTCTATTTCCTCACCGATAAAAGACTTATATTCTTCACCAAGGTTTTGCTCTGTTACATATTGATTCCAGAGTGCTTTGTGGTCAAAGTTTTCCTTTTTGATATAATCAGGAGAAAGTGAAGGGAAAATTACATACAACAAAACTTGTAAAATCGTCAGACCAATAGCAACTATGGTTGCAATCTTAACCAGTTTTTTTGTAATATCAATGTGCTTCTCATTATTGGTGAAAATTCTGATTAAATCATAAACAATAGGTTTTACAAGCAAATGTAACAAGGTAATAAAAGCAATTACACCGCTTGCCCATCCATAATCAGGGAAAATCCAACCAATAATCAGAGAGGGAATCAGCGGGAGCATAATCATAAATATTGCCCCAAATATATTTTCAAAGGCAAATGCTTTGAGGGACATAACCCTTTCTTTGGGTTCACCATCAAAGGGTGTTTCTTCGCTCTGTATTTCAGTCCCCAAACCTATCGCTCTTAGCAGGTATATGATGATTACACCCGCCCATATTGTTTTAAAGATAGCAGAACTGACAACAAACAGAATTACTTGCCATATTAGTCGCTTAATCGCTTGTTTTCGTACCATAAACTATGCTCTCCAATCTTTTATTTTTCAACTGTAAAAGCAAAAGAATCAATGATAGGTTCATCAGAGGGAGCACCTCTAAATACAACGGCATATTCTTCTGAAATTAAAGCGAAATAAAAACTGGACATTCTATAACTATAAACTTTGTATGTAATACCAGTTTTTGAAGTGAAATCCTTATCGTAGGTAATTTGATGCTGTAGCTCACAAGTAGTAAAGGTTTCATATGCTTCGTTGCTAATAAAACCAAACTCCAGCTCCTGCTTACTATTAACAACAACATTTAAACCTAGATACTCTAAGGTATCAAATTTTAATCTCAAAACATCAACGGTATTATTCTGTCCTGTCGGGTCTGGATAAGTGAAACTCCTTGCTTTGCCCACACTGTAATTGCTATCAAGATTGTGCTTTACGATAATATTTTTTTCATCAGGAACAACAAGACAAGCAATTTTATTTGCATACTCATCTTCTACAACTTCATTCTTTGTATCACTTTCCGTTGAATTAGTTGTAGTGGATGTGTCTGTATCTGTAATGGTCGTTCCCGAATTGTTATTATCAACAGAAGTGTCTGTTTTACCACCACAGGCACATAAACCAAATACCATAATCAAGCATAATGCCAAACATAATAATTTTTTCATTTTATATTACCTCCAAAATTTTTTACAATATAAATTCCTTTTTCTGTACTCTACAATTTTAGTGCTATTAGTATTTTTCGAATTTGCTCTACTCTCTCAGGCGGGAGTTTGTTCCGTATGGAATCCCATAGAAGAATGTAGTACAAATTGCTGTGTTCTCGCATATGTTTTTCCTCCTTACACTTATAGGAGAAACGAGAGCACCGTTTGGTTTTATTTTTTTGAAAAATTTTTTATTTCTTTTTTAAAACTGCTTCAAATGGACCTGTATCAAAATAGAATTGGTCTTCTTCGGGTTGATATCTTAGGGTGAATTCTTTATATCCAGCATAATCATCTGACCATCCTGCTATTTCCTCATCCAGTTTTATATCATAGAAGGTAGAACCCGCATGCAACATTTCCGCAGGTCTCCCTGTTCCTGTAAAATGTCGTGAATAATTTGTCCCATCAACAGCATTTACAACCAATCTACCCTCAATACTATCCTCATCCATTTGAGAGATAACTAATGTAAATTTGTTTTCATTTGATAGGTTTAGTCCAATATTGATTCCGCCTTGACCTTCCCATACCTGCACCAGTTGACCTGCTGATATTTGACCGCCCTCGTTTGTAGTTGCATCAGGTTTGTTGACGATGTTCACAACCGCAACCGTGCCACCAACTGCAATCGTTGCCGCTGCAATTGCTGCAACAATCTTTTGCCAAAGATTCCAAACGATTTTTGTTCCGCTCTTAACCAAAGACGATAAGGACAATTTCGCTCCTGTTGCGGTGGAAACTCCTGTTGCAACGGTTTGTGCCGTTGTCGCTGACATAGCACTCGCACCAAAATCCGATGCAAACAACCACAACAGAAGAGGAAGAACACCAGCACAACGAAGTTTGACATTGTGTTTCTTCTCATAGGATTCTACGGATGCTTTGATTGCTTTTCTCGCATAGTTCAGTCTGCTCTTAACTGTTCCTTCTGTAACACCTTGAATCTCGGCAATTTCCTTGACGGAAAGTTCGTCATAGTAATACAGGATAACGGCAGTTCGCTGTTCTGCGGGAAGACTATCGACAATATCAAGAATCGTCTTCTTGAAATCGTCTTTGTCGAGGTTTTCCTCAGGGATGAACTCCGTTCTTTCTTCTTCAAGGGTATCAAAGATGGTAGTTCCATCTTCGTTCTCGTCTACTGTAGCTTCTCGATTTTGCTTTTTCAGGTGTTGCAAACAATGTCTGTATGTAATTTGCCTTGACCAAGCAGGATAAGCGACAGGGTCATTCAAGGAGTTTATGTTCTGAAAAATAGTAACAAATGTCTCCTGAGTGACATCTGCTGCTAAGGTTTCATCCTTAATTGTCTTTAAAGCGAAGTAATAAACATCGTTGTAAGTTTCAGTAAAGAGGTCATTTAATGCCTGATTATCTCCCGCTTGTGCTTTCGCCACAAGGGAAGATAGATTCTCTTTTTGCATATTTCACCTCACAGTCCAGTTTGCAAATATACTAACCGAAAAATATACATACTCTATCCTATTATACTACTATGGTTGTAAATAGTCAATGTTTAGCAATCATAATTGATTATAATTGACCTCTGTTTTTAGTACAATAATTGTAATGAGAAACGAGGTGAAGGAAATGTATGAAGATGCACAGTTCCTAATGGATATGGGTGAGCGAATCGCCAAACGGAGGAAGGAACTTAACCTAACACAAGAACAATTGGCGGAAAGCATCAATTTGAGCCTGCAATCCATTTCCTGCATTGAGTTGGGAAAGAAGGCAATCAGACCGCAAAATCTGGTCAACCTCTGCAACACCTTAAATATTTCTACCGATTACATATTAACTGGGAAAAAAGAGGTTAAACAATTAGAGGGTGTTTTCAAAAAATTAGCGGTACTGAGTGAAAGCGACTATACTATGGTTGAAAATCTGGTTGAGCATTTATATAAGAACAGCAAAAAATGACATCGTGTAAAACGGTGTCATTTTTCTTTTATGAGCAAATATAAAAACAACAATATTGAATCAACCGCAAAAAACACCGCCTTTTACATCAAAAGCGGTGTTTTTCATTTTTACTCATATCTTTTTTACAAGCAAACAAAAACCATCATACTTATAATATCAAATTAAAACAGGTGGTGTTTTATATGGATACTAAACAAGCAGAAAACATAAACGATTGCTTCAAAAATATTCTTGAAGGAACGACTTGTCAGCTTGAGCTGAAACCCATACCAGTTTCAAATGCGGATTTCCCAAAAAGGAAGAAAAAGCGGAAAAAGAGGTATCGTTCAATAGGTTTGTTTTGGGATGGTTATGAAATTTTGATATGAGGAAATTTTCTTTCGATTTTCAAAACGATTAAACATACTTACTTTGCCATAATAAATATGGTTTGTGTGTGATGTGATAATATATCTAAGGGGTTAGACAAGTCACATTCTATTTATTTCCCCTCCTTCAAGTGATGTGGATTGTTGCAAAAAGGTCTTATCGGTTCTCGGACTGATAAGACCTTTTTGTTTTTCTCGATTTTGAATTGACTTCTATCATACTAATATCACAACTAAATAAAAAAGACCTAATCGGTGCAAACGATTAAGTCCAACGGGCAATATAGGAGAGATATATCACCCATACAATAATTATGTCAGATTCCTTTTGATTTTGTAATCAAGTAAAGATACATAAACCACCATTGAATGTCTTATCTACCTATAAGGTCGGTAAGGCATTTTTTGTTTCTCTTTTAGGCGGTGAAATGGTAGTTAGACACCCTAAATATGCTACGGTTGGTCACCCCCGTTTGTAGAAAAAAGACTCGGCGGTTGAAGATTTGTTCGCTCTATTCAACTGTCGTCATTGGTTAATGTTTGGGAGTTTATATCACCAAGTAAATAAAAGCAAACTCAAGGGCGGTATATTGGAAACGATATACCATTAGGATGCCGTGAAGATGATGACAAAGTCAAGTCCCCAAGGGCACGGTGCGGGAGAAGACGGTTACGAATGTATGAAGACTTTGTTCTGGCAATGAAAAAACCAGTTAGATAGGAGCGAACCCCAAAGAAGAAACCTCACGGGTCTATTGTCTAACTCACCTGCTCTTTAGGTGAGTTATGCCCTTATGCTATTTCCTACGGGTCAGGTTCGAATTTGAAAGGGGTTCTGAGTTGGTTGATTTGGTTTCTCAAAAGGTTGTGTTTAGTTTCTAACAAAGGTTTGAGTTTAGTTTCTCAAAAGGTTTTTGAGTACAGTTTTACAAAAGGTCTTTGAGAAAAGTTTCTCAAAAAGGTTTTACAAAAAAAGATATGCAGAAAAAACATTTATCTATACACATCAATCATCTTTAATATGAACGGTTAAGTAAGTCACCAAAATATGACTTAATCGTAAATACAATCCACGGTGGCGGAAAGGTATATAGTACACTATGAAAACAAAACCAGAAAAACTTAGAACGGTTATCACACTAATTAAAAATGCAGAAGACGGAGATAGACTTCCCAAAAGACAATTTAAAAGTTTACTTTATCAAAGAGTGCGACTTTGCAAAGAATTGGTTGACAGATTATTTGAAATCAACCGAGCAATTAACTTTGCAGCAAAAAACAAAGAATATCGCTTACCATACTCAGAGTACAAATCCCTGTGCAACGAAAGGTATACTATCAGACAGGTTTTAAAGGAAGCAAAATGGGAAATTTACAATTACAGTACATAAAATTAAGGCACGGTTTTCCGTGCCTTAATTTTTGCCATCCGTGAAGAAGGCATCCAGAACTATTGATGCAATTGGACTATAATAAGGGTCTAATTTACCCATATAGTTTACAGGTTTATCACTTAAAAACTTTTCTTCATATTTCTCAACAGTCTTTTGTTCCATTTCAGCAAATAACTGTTTTTCGAAATCGGTCATTTGCGATACCTTTTTATGTTCGCTCTTTAATTGTCGTTGTGCTTGCAATCTCAAAATCTCTTCGGCATCACTTCTACCTGTCTCGGTATTTACCTTGTTCATTAGTTTGTCTAAGTTTTTGTTGTTTCCTGTTGCCATAATATCACTCCTAATCATTTGGATTCTATAATAAGAATGATAGGAAAGATTTTATTTCAAGCGACTAAAACACAGAAAAGGCATCACATTTCTGTGATGCCTTTCGGGAAATTATAAGAAAGTTTGGGGTAAATAGGGGGTAAATACGATTTTCACAACCTATCAACACCCCGAAAACCCGCATAAATAAAGGGTTTTATTAGTCCAACGGCTTCATTGTGGGGAAGAGGATGACTTCGCGGATGGTGTCGTTATTGGTCAGGAGCATTACAGTACGGTCAATACCGATGCCCATGCCACCCGTGGGGGGCATACCGTATTCCATAGCATTCAGGAAGTCCTCGTCCAGCATTTCGGTCTCGTCGTCGCCGCGCTCGCGCTGCTCCACCTGCTTCATAAAGCGGCCTCTCTGATCGATGGGGTCGTTCAGCTCGGAGTAAGCATTAGCAAGCTCGGAGTGGCAGACAAACAGCTCAAAACGCTCGGTGAGTCTGGGATCTTTGGGGCTGCGCTTGGTCAGAGGAGATACCTCAACAGGGTACATTGTAATGAAGGTGGGCTGAATCAGTTTCTCTTCCACTCTCTGATCGAAGCAAGCATACAGAGCATTGCCCCAGGTCTTTTCCGCGGCATCAGCCAGCTCCACGCCCTTGGCGGCAGCAGCAGCAACAGCCTCAGCATCGTCGGTGATGGCATCAAAGTCGATACCCACATACTCACGAACTGCCTCCACCATAGTCATACGGCGCCAGCCGGGAGTCAGGTCGATCTTCTCCCCCATCCACTCAACCTCGTAGGTGCCCAGGATTTCCTTGGCGGCGCCGGAGATGATACCCTCGGCGATGTCCATCATATCGTGGAAATCCGCATAGGCCTGGTACAGCTCAACAGTAGTGAACTCGGGGTTATGCTTGGGGTCCATACCCTCGTTACGGAAGATACGGCCGATCTCATACACCCGGTCCATACCGCCGATAATCAGCCGCTTCAGAGGCAGTTCGGTAGCGATACGCATATACATATCGATGTCCAGGGTGTTGTGGTGGGTAATGAAAGGACGGGCAGATGCACCGCCGGCGATGGTGTTCAGCACCGGGGTCTCCACCTCGATGTAGTTCATATTATCAAGATATGCACGCATAAACTTGATGAACTTGGAACGGACGATGAAGTTCTGCTTCACCTCGGGGTTCACCATCAAGTCCACATAACGCTGACGGAAACGGATCTCCTTATCGGTGAGGCCATGGTACTTCTCGGGCAGAGGCAGCAGGGACTTAGAAAGCAGGGTCACGACCTTGGCGCGAACGGAAATCTCCTCGGTGCGGGTCTTGAACACTTCGCCCTCAACGCCCACGATATCGCCGATATCGTACTTCTTGAAACGGGCGTACTCCTCCTCACCCAGCTCGTCGATCTTTACGAACAGCTGGATGCGGCCGGTGGAGTCCTGCAGATCGCAGAACATAACCTTACCCTGGCCACGCTTGCTCATAAGTCGACCGGCAACGCGGACAGTCTTGCCCTCGAAGCCTTCATAGTCGCCCTTGATGGCTGCAGAGTCGGAATTGAAATCAAACTTGGTGATCTGGAAGGGGTCACGGCCCTCGGCCTGCAGAGCCGCCAGCTTTTCCCGGCGGATCTGGGCCTGCTCGGATACAGGCAGTTCAGCCTGCTGTACAATCTCTGCCATGGCTTAGCCCTCGCGTGTAACAGCAACGACCTTCATGGTATAAGAACCGGAAGGCGCATTCACGGTGAACTTATCGCCCTCAGCCTTGCCAACAACAGCGCGGCCAAAGGGAGAATCATCAGACAGCTTGAACTCCATAGGATTGGCTTCCTGGGAACCGGTAATCTTATAGGTGATCTTCTTGCCGGACTCATCCTCAACTGTAACATTGCAGCCCAAGCCAACGCGGCCGGAAGCCTCGTTCTCGTCCTCGATGATGACGGCATGGGACAGGATATCCTCGATCTCAGCAATACGGCCATAGAGCTTAGCCTGCTCATTCTTGGCGGCATCGTACTCAGAGTTTTCGGACAAGTCACCATAGGAGCGGGCTTCTGCGATCATTGCAGCGATCTCACGCTCACGGGTGGTTTTCAGATAATTCAGTTCCTTTTCCAGATCTGCCAAACGCAAACTGGTAATCTTAAATTCCTTAGCCATAAAACACAAGTCCTTTCTTGGTTAAAAATCATTCTAATATTATAGGAGATAAAAACTCTCAAGTCAAGATTTTTCCACTATTTCTGTGTTTGTTTTCCCTGTAATTGGGCCACAGCAGCCTGGATTTGGGGATCATTTTGGGGCAAAACACCGTTGACAGCGATTTTTCTTGCTGTTTTCTCATCCACAGTCACTGTCTGATCCGGTGTCAAGCCGCCGGCTTCTGTCAGGTTCACACCCTTGGGTGTGAAGTATTTTCCGCAGGAAAGATTGACCGCTGAACCGTCAGAGAGGGCTATCGTTAACTGATAATAGCCCTTACCGGAGGTCTTTTCGCCAAAGACTGTGGCCCAATCGTATTCCCGCAGTGCCGCCGCAAAAAACTCTGCGGCAGAGTAGCTGTCACCGTTTACCAGCACAGCCATTGGCATTTTTAAACAGGATTCGTCAGACTTTTCCTCACTCTCATTCCCCAGATAATCTTCCTGGCGGAACAGGACACCCTCCGGCAGAAGACAGTCCAGCACATCAATCATTTCTGCTACATAGCCACCGGGGTTATTCCGCACATCGAAAATCAGCTTCTTGGCGCCTTGTTTCTGCATCTGCTCGATGGCAACAAGGGTTTCCTTGGCGCAGTCTGTGTTAAAATTATTGATCCGGATCAGACCGATATCCTCTGCAATCATTTTTCCTGCGGCAACTGTGATCTTCTGCCGTTTTAAGGTGAAGGATTTCTCCTCTCCATTTCGCAGCACTGTGGTAGTCAGTTCCGTACCCTCTTCGCCACGGACAAGGTCCGTTACCTGGTCTAAGTCCATACCCGCGATGGATTTACCGTCCACCTTGATAAGAATATCCCCCGGCAAAATTCCTGCAGCTTCCGCTGCGCCGCCCATGGATACCCCAAGGATATCAATGCCGGTCTTATCTTCCCGGACTGCGATATTCACGCCGATTGCCACACCGGAATTATCCTTAAACTCCTGGTGGGCGCTCATTTCCGATGCCGGGATATAGTAGCTCCACTGGTCACCCAAGGCATAAACCAACGCAGAGGCTGCCGCGTCCTGCGCCTTTTCCATATCCGCTTCGCCCACAAAGTAATGGTCGATTACCCGCTGCAATTCCGTCAGCTTGTCTCTTCCCTGCCGGGCTACCCAAGCAAACAGCGTTGCTGCTGATGCCAAAGCCGCCACCAGTATATAGGACATTGTCTTCAGAAGCCACTTTTTCCTATTCATATCATAGTACCTCAAATGGAAATTTTCCCACAGCCCCGGTGGAGCTGTGGGATATATTCTATGTTTATCTGATATTGATATATTGCGCCGGATTCACCGCAGAGCCATTATAGTATACACCGAAATGCAGGTGCGGTCCGGTGGACGCGCCGGTAGAGCCGCAGTAACCGATAACCTGGCCGGCTTGCACCGTCTGGCCCTCAACTACAATAAAATGGGTCATATGCATATAGCGGGACACAAAACCGTCCAGGTGGTTGATGTTTACATAGTAGCCTGCGCCGCCAGCCTCGTAAGCGGTCGTCGTTACAACACCCGCCCGGGTAGCGACAATGGGTGTACCCTGGGGGGCAGACAGGTCAACACCGGCATGGAACCGGGTATCACCGTAAATGGGGTGTTTCCGCCAACCAAAGGGGCTGGAAAATTCGGTATATCTAATGGGCATCACCCACACCTTACCGCTTGCGTCTACTGTGGAGCCGCTTGTATTGGTAGGGGGCTTTTGTGCCGCCAGCCATTCCAGATATTCCTTCTCCTTGGCTTTGTCGTAAGCGGTTTCCGCTGCGCTCAGCTCTCTTAAGGATTCACTTTCGATCTTCTCATGCTCGTCGATCAGCGCCTGGTAGGCCTGACCCTTGGCAATCAGCGTCTGAAGCAATTCTTCCGCCTCAAGACGGGAAACCTCCATCTGCTGAGAAGCCTCTTCCAGCTCTTTTTTGCTGGCTTCCAAAGCGATCTTTTCCGATTCCAAGCCGTTTTTTGCCTCAGATACTTCCTTTGCAGCTTCATTGAGTGCTTTCATCCGACGCTGGTCGGCAGCTGCAATTTCATCAATCATGTTCAGCCGGTCTAGCAGATCGGAGAAGCTATTTGCCTGGAAGAGAACCGCCCAATAGGATACGCTTCCGTTTTCTTCCATCGCCCGAACCCGGTCTTTGTACTGCTGACTCAGCTCATCCCAACGGGCTGTAGCCATGTCCAGTTCGGTCTGCTTATCGGCGATCAAGCCATTATAGGCAGTGATCTGCTTGGACAGGTTCTGCACCTGCTGGTTCAGCAGGAACACCTCCTGATCAATGGCATTCTTACGGGCAACCAGTTGGTTGATTTCCGTCTGATTGCCAGCCAGCTGATCTTTCAATGCATTCAGCTTCTCTTTGTTCTTTTTATGCTCTTTCTTCAGCGCTTCGATTTCCTGTTGGATCTCAGCGGAAGTCTTCGCAGCATCAGCCGTGGGAATGGCCATAGCGATCAGTCCGAAAACCATCACCGCTGCCAACAGACCGGCTATGATACTGACTAAAAGCTGTCTTTTCTTCATTATGTTCTCCTAACGCGACAATTAAACATCCATAAACTTACGGATAGAGGTCCAGCTACCCACAACACCTACAAACAGGCCTGCAGCCACAAATGTTGCCACCATAGTTTGCATCAGCTCCGGCTGGGTAAAAGGCACGAAACTGAACAGGTGCAGGGTATCTACCACCGTCAGCTTTTCAACCAACGCATTGTACATAGCCCACTCCAGGAAGAAAGCGATCATTGCGCCAACCATACCCAGAATAAAGCCCTCCACCACGAAAGGCAGGCGGATAAAACCGTTGGTTGCGCCCACCATCTTCATAATGGCGATCTCATCCTTGCGGTCGTACATAGCCAGCTTAACAGTGTTGGAAATGATCAGCAAGCTGACGATCAACAACACACCGATAACCGCAACAGAAGCAATATGCAGCACATTTTTGATGGTGCTGAAGCCTCTTGCGATTTCATAGGCTGCGTTGACCTTGTCAATGCCGGTGATGCTTTCCAACTGCGCAGCAGTTTCTTTCATCAGATCATTGTCTTCCAATGTCACCATAAAGCGGTGGCGGATCGTGGTCTTCGGATCCACACCATCAAAAGCCGGATCGTTGCCATGATCCTCGACGAAACTCTCCCAAGCCTTGTCCCGGTGGACAAACTCTGCTTTATGCACATTGGGGATTTGGTTAATGATGGTACCGATACTTCTTGCCTCTGCGTCGGTAAGGGAATCGTCTACAAAAGCAAGCACTTCGTTGGTCTTGTTCAGGTCATCAACCATCACATTTACATTGTGAACCAGGCAGCTGAAGCTACCCACAATTAAAAGACAGGCCACCGTAACCACGACAGCCGCCAGGGACATAAAGCCGTGGAGGAAGATACCACGGATGCCCTCTTTAATCAAATAACCGATATTTGTTAATTTCATAGTCTGTAATACCCATCCGTTCCGTCGTGAACCACCAGACCTTCGTCGATGGCAATGACACGCTTTCCAAACCGCTCCACCAAATCACGTTCGTGGGTAACCACCAGCATAGTGGTGCCCAAATTGTTGATCTCCTGCAGCAGGCTCATAATTTCCAGAGAACGAGCCGGGTCCAGGTTGCCGGTGGGCTCGTCGGCAATGATGGTAGAAGGGTTATTCACCAAGGCTCTTGCAATGGCAAGACGCTGCTGCTCACCGCCGGACAGTTCCGTGGGGTGGCGTCGGCTCTTATTCTCCAGGCCAACCAGTTCCAGTATGTAGGGTACGCGCTCACGGATCTCCCGCTCCCGGGCGCCGATAGCCCGCATGGCAAACGCCACATTGTCATAAACAGACTTGCTGTCGATCAGACGGAAGTCCTGGAACACAACGCCTACTGTGCGGCGCAGATACGGAATCTCACGCTTGCTGATACGCTCCAAAGAGTAGCCGTTTACATGGACCGTACCGGAGGTGGGCTTCAATTCGCCGGTGATAAGCTTAATAATGGTGGACTTGCCGGAACCGGAAGGACCGACCAAAAAGGCAAACTCACCGTCTTCTATCTGCATGGAAACACCCCGCAGGGCATGGGTGCCTACGGAATAAGATTTTGTTACATCAGAAAACGCAATCATATCTTTTCTCCAAGATTCTTTCAGAATTATTGTAACCAAATTGTAACATATTGCACTTAGGCCTGTCAACGAGAAAAAACTGAGAAATACTGGAAACACAGAAAATTCACAATTTCTACAAACTTTTGGAGGCCTAAATACAGGCTTTAAGCCGCACATTGCTGTGCGGCTTAAAAATAGTTATTAATAGAGATCGCGAGAGGATAAGTACTTACGGACCATCAATGCCACTTTAAACACGATAGCATGGTCAAACTGACGCAGGTCCAAACCGGTGAGCTTTTTGATCTTCTCCAAGCGGTACACCAAAGTGTTCCGGTGGACAAACAGCTTCCGGGAGGTCTCGGACACGTTCAGATTGTTCTCAAAGAACTTATTGATTGTGAACAAAGTCTCGTGGTCCAGGGTGTCAATAGAATTCTTCTTGAACACCTCGGACAGGAAAATATCGCACAGAGTGGTAGGCAGCTGATAGATCAGACGGCCGATACCCAGGTTTTCATAGTTGATGATGCTCTTCTCGGTATCAAATACCTTGCCCACTTCAATAGCTGTCTGGGCTTCTTTGTAAGCATCTGCCAGTTCCCGCAGGTGGCCAACCACCGTACCGATACCGATAACGGTAGAAACACCCATCTCCTCGGCCACAGCCGTTTCTACATCCCGGGCCATCTTCTCCAGTTCTTCGTTGGTAGGAATCTCGGAAAGCTGCTTCACAACAGCGGCATCAGTCTCGTTGATGCTCAGCACAAAGTCCTGAAGCTTATCCGGGAACAGGTTAGAAAGCACATCCACCAAGGTAGCTTCGCTTTCGCCCATCTGCCGCACCAGGAACACTGCCCGGGGCGCATCGGTAGCAAAATGCAGTTCCTTGGCCCGGACATAAATATCACCGGGCAAGATATTGTCCATAATAATATTCTTGATAAAAGTACCCCGGTCGTGTTTTTCCTCATAATAGGACTTGGCATCGTTTAAAGCAATATAAGCCATACTGCAAAGAAGCTGGCTTTGGGAATCATCACCCTCACAAAACACGGCATACTCAACATTACCTGCATCATCAAAAATAGCGTGAAAAGTCTTCTGTCCCACAGAAACAGACTGTTCGCTGCTGTCGGCCAGACTCAGCACAGCCTCCTGGCAACGTTCACCCAGCAGCTCGGGCTCCGTACAGGAAATAACAAAACCCTCACTATCTACCACTCCAAACACTCGATCGGATGCTTCTTTTAACTGTTGGATTACACCTTGAAAAACACTGTTAGACATTTTTCTGTTCCTTCCTGTTAGAATATTGCACAAATACATTTCTCACAAATTGCACGGCCATTATATATTGGTTTTGCACAAATTGCAAGTCTTTTTTGACATTTTATTGCAAAATCTATGGATTTTTTATGTAATATACCCAATAGAGGTCGCCGTCGCCAAGCCAAAACCATTGATAGAATGCGGATTTTCTCCCTTTTCTTTCGTCATTTTGCTATACTTCCAACAATGCCGAGATTTCTGCCTCGGTCAGTTCCCGAATCTGCCCCCTGGGCAGGTCTCCCAGCATCAGTTTACCCTCTTGTCGGCGCTCCAAATAGGTCACAGGTAGGCTGCGGCTGGCAAGCATCCGCCGGACCTGGTGATACTTACCTTCACAGACCGTTACCAGGCTTTCCCCCGGGCCTACGGGCTGCAAGATTGCGGGCAGGCATTTTGTGCCGTCACCCAGTGTAATTCCCTCGGCAAAAGCTTTGACATCTTCTTCTGTGGCTGCGCCTTCGTGCTTGGCATAGTAGAGCTTGGGCACTTCCTTTTTCGGAGAGATCAGCCTGTGGAGAAGGTCACCGTCATTGGTAAAAAGCAACAGCCCCTCGGTAGCCTTGTCCAGGCGGCCTACGGGTCTCAGTTCAAGATGACCATATTCCGCCGGAAGCAACTGCATTACTGTTTTATCATTTTTATCCTCTGTGGCAGTGACGAAGCCGGCAGGCTTGTTGAGCATCACCACTACCCTGCCTCGGCGGTTCAGCAGTTCTCCGTCCAGGTGTACGCTTTGGGTATCCGGATCTATCTTCCGGCTGCCCTCACGCTCCGGTTTTCCGTCCACGGTCACTCTGCCGTTTTTCAGTATGATCTTTACCTGACTGCGGGTGCCTGCCCCACAGTCACTCAAAAATTTGTCCAACCGTTCCATAATTCTCCGTTCTACCCCGCGGGTTAAGCCAATACAATGTACTGTAAACTTAACCAGGAGGGATTTTATTATGATGGTCATGACCGCAAAGGTCAATATCAAAAAAGTACTGATTGCGCTGGCCGCTGTGGCCGGTGTGATCCTTGGGCTGATCCTTTTATTGGGAGGAGGGAATTCTTCCCAGCCCACCGCTGCCCCATCTATGGCAAGCAACGACGGACGGGTGCAGTTCTTGCAGAATTTGGGGTGGCAAGTGAACACATCTCCCGCCGAATCCGGACAGGTGCGGATTCCCAAGGAGCAAAATCAGATCTTCACTCGCTACAATGATCTGCAAAAAAGCGCCGGGTATGACTTGAGTCAGCATTCCGGCAAAACCGTGATGCGCTATGTATACAAGGTGACCAACTACCCCGGCGCTACAGAGCCGGTATATGCCACGCTCTTGGTGTACAAGGATCAGGTCATTGGTGGTGACATTACCGATACCGCCGCAAAGGGTTCTATGCAGGCCCTTGTAAAGCACAACCAAATTCCTGCTACCCTTCCTCAAGCAACCGTACCTACTGTAGCCACAGCGCCCACTACTACCGCGCCGACTGCTACTTCCACAGTACCTACTGCCACAGCGCCTACTAAGTAATTTTATTGTAGCACAGACCGGTCTTCTTGACAAGTCGACATAGTCGTGGTATGCTATTGATAATTTCATAGCAATCTTCAGGGCAGGGTGCAATCCCCGACCGGCGGTAAAAGTCCGCGAGCGCAAGCTGAATCGGTGCAATTCCGATACCGACTGTACAGTCAGGATGGAAGAAGACAAATTTTACTGTATTTTCACGCCCTGGGTATCCTATACCCAGGGCAATTTTTATGAGGTGAGTGGCATTATGAAGCATGAAAACATTCGTAAACTTACTGTAACAGCTATGCTGGTAGCCGTATCCGTGGTACTCGTTTGGCTGGTTCATTTTCCGCTGTTTCCTACAGCAGCATTCTTAGAATATGATCCTGCCGATATTCCCATTCTGATCGGCACTTTTGCCTATGGCCCTGTGGCAGGTATTTTGCTGACCATCGCAGCCAGCGCCATTCAAGCGCTGACCGTCAGCGCCCAAAGCGGTCTTTACGGATTTTTAATGCATATAATCTCCACAAGCCTTTTGGCTGTGACTGCCGGCATTATCTACCGTTTCAATCACACCCGCATAGGCGCAGCCATCGCGCTCACCTGTGGAACGCTGGCAATGGGATTTGGCATGATGTTAGCCAATCATTTCATTACACCTGTTTTTATGGGTGTTCCTGTGTCTGTGGTGGATGATATGTTATTGACCGTTTTTCTTCCCTTCAATCTGATCAAAGCAGGCTTTAACGCCCTTATAACATTCCTGGTCTACAAGCCCGTATCCAACCATTTGATCAGAAAAAACTGACAAAGGCGTGCTATATAAGAAGTTAACAAGACCCGTGGCTCAGCCACGGGTCTTTGTTTTAGATGAAGTTATCCAGCAAATGACGGCTTTTGGCATCCAACTTGGTTAAGTCAGGAACTTCGTAGCGGTTGTCATTGCCGTCACGCAGGAGCAGGCGGTTGCCCACCTGCTTGAAACCGTAGAGCAGGTTGCGGATCTCGATCCGGGCTGGTCCACGGTCTGTCTCCGTATCCAGGGTAATCAAGCCGAACTTCTCTGTGGTGTTCAGAATCTTGGTAATGCGGGGAATGAGATAATACTCAGCAAGGCAACCCTCTATAATCTCCCTCTGCTCAGCCGGTAGGGTATCCAAGCTGCGGATCACCGCCTGCTCTATACCGTTTTCATCCAGAAGGGTAATAAATTTTCTTCCGTTGGAAGAGGGAAACAGGCAGCGGGGCTCTACATTAGAAAAGACAGTGCCGTCTTGCAATTCCACATCCACCGTAGTGATATCCTTGCGGGTGAACTTGGCCATATCGCCATCAATATAGATTCGTTCCATACTCACAGCCTCTCTTCTTCTTTCGTCTTCTGAATCTCAGCGGACATTGTTTGGATTTGGATCAGCTTATAGTACTTGCCTTTTTGCTCCATCAGTTCCTCGGGTGTGCCCATCTCCAGAATCTTACCTTTATCCACCACGATGATCTTATTGGCTTTGCGCAGAGTTGACAGACGGTGAGCGATCATCAAGGTAGTTCTTCCCTGAATCATCTGCTCGATAGCCTCCTGGATCTGATGCTCCGTTTCCGAGTCCACGGAAGCGGTGGCTTCATCAAAGAGCAGAATGCTGGGATTCTTCAGCACCGCCCGGGCAATGGATAATCGCTGCCGTTCACCACCGGACAGGCCCACGCCCCGCTCGCCCAGCACTGTATCGTAGCCATCGGGCAGACGGGCGATAAAACTATGGGCATTTGCCACATCCGCCGCGTGGATTACATCCTCGACACCGGCGTTTTCGCAGCCATAGGCAATGTTCTGATAGATGGTATCACGGAACATCATAGGTTCTTGCTGAACATAACCCAGTTCCGAACGGTAGAAGGTCATATCAATATCCCGGATATTGATGTCGTCCACCAAAATTTCGCCGTCGTACTGGTCATAGTAGCGCATCAGCAGGTTAATGATAGTGGATTTACCCGCGCCGGTAGTACCTACAATACCCACGATATCGCCGGGTTCAATAACAAAATTTACATTGGTCAGGGTCTTTTTTGCCCGGTCAAAGGAGAAGTTCACATTCCGGAATTCAATCTTGCCGTGGAGCTTGTCCGGGTGCTTGCCGCCGGAGAAATCGTTTTCCGGCTCCGCATCAATAATATCCATCAGCCGCTCGGCGGCATTGAGGAAGCTTTGATAAGAATCGTTAAGATTGGCAAAGAAATTCACCGGGCCGTAGAACATAGATGCATAGGAAATAAAGGACACCAGTAGGCCCGCGGAGATAAATTCGGGTTTCTCAATAACCCAGTTACCGCCCACGCTCCAAATGAGCAGAGAGCCACAGGTGACGGCAAAGCCCACCACATTGGGGAACAGGGTGATGATCCGGGAGGCTTTGATATCCGTTTGCAACCAGAAATTATTGGCCTTTTTGAACTTGGCCACGCTGCGGTTCTCGCTGGCAAAGGCCTTAATGACACGGATGCTGGGAATGGTATCGGTCATAATGCTGGTAACTGCCGACCAATGGCGCCAGCTTCTGCGGTAGTAGGGCTGCACTTTTTTACCGAAAATCCGGGATCCCATCACCACAAAGGGCACAGGGATCAAGGCAAGCAATGTCATCTGCCAGTTCATAGCAAACATAATCACGATAATGCCCAGCAGCAGAAAAAGCTGTACCACAACTTCCTGGGTAACACGCATCATAAAGGAGTTGATGGACTGGCTGTCACCACTGATGCGGTTGATAACTGAACCGGTGGAGGTGCGGTCGTAGAACCGCATCTGTAGCTTTTGGGCTTTTTCATAGACATCGTTACGAATGTCCGTCATAATTCGGTCGCCGGTAACTCGCATAAAATGGGAGCGGATCGCGCCGATGCCATAATGGATAAGGTGGGCAAACAGCAGCACGAAAACACACTGCAACAGGCCGCTTTTATCTCCGTTGGGCAGCACACTGTCCACCAGCACCTTGGTCATATAGGGCGGCACCAGCGACACAGCGGTTGTCACCACTGCCAGCAACAGGCAGATTGCCAATATTCCCTTATACGGCAGGATATAACGGCCCAATTTCTGAATCACCTTGTCCTTAGACTGACAATTCATACAGGGCGCGCCGGGGCGGATCAGGGTACGGCCGCATTTGGGGCAGACCCGAAACTGCTTTTCAAAAGAAGCTTCGATGGTGGACAGTTCTTCTTCCCTGTCCTTTCCGGTGGCAACGCGGGTAATATAGGTCGCCGCCGCGTCAAAGACAGGGGCTTCCTTATAGGAAAAGCGCAGGAAATTGGTGCAGTTTTCTTCTTCATCCGCAAAAATCAGCAAAGCATTGCCATAACACCGCTTGACAAATGCCCTTTTCAGCCTCTCAAAGCTATGGGTACGGATACCGTTTTCAAAACTGTCATCCAAGCCGTAAAGCCCCTTATCCGTTACCGCCAGAACACAGCGGGCATAGCGATTTTTGATACTCAAATCGCCTACTACCACAAACAGAAGCATCTCTTCCTCTGCAAGGGTATTTTCCAATGTGGTTCGCTCGTCGTCGGTGAGTTTTTTGTTGGCCGCAAACTGCCTACCCCGGAACGGTTCATTAACAGTCAGGCTTGCTTCCTCTCGAAGCTGGGGTGAGTCTGTATTTATCATAAATTACTTCCTCCGTTTTGTCCATTACCTCTGGCCAATCACGTCGCGGTGCCGCTACACCTTACAGGGTTGCCAAACCTGCAAAACAGCACGTTTTTAGGGAAGTTCGACTTTCCTTGTTTTGCGTCAGTATATCACGAATGGCCCCCAATTACAAGATGCACTTTCCACAAAATTGACCCCAATTTTTGTGCAAAAAAGCAACAAAAAGCAACCTGAAGCGGTTTCCCGGACGAGCAGTGATTTACCCACCATTTTTTGTGATTTTACACACAAAAAACCGCCGTTTTTTAGCAAAAAATACCCCTTTCTTTCTCCGCAAAAATGTGATATTCTATATATAAAGGAATTGTATCCCTTTTACCTTACCATTATTTAAGGAGTTGTTACTATGCTTGTTCAGAAAAAACGCTGCATCGCAATGCTCTTGGCCGGTGGACAAGGCAGCCGGTTGAAGGTCCTCACTGAGAAGACCGCCAAACCCGCCGTTCCCTTCGGCGGCAAATACCGCATTATCGATTTCCCCCTCAGCAACTGCGTCAATTCCGGCATTGATACAGTGGGTATTCTCACCCAGTATCAGCCTTTGGAGCTGAACGAGTACATCGGTAACGGACAGCCCTGGGGTCTGAACAAGACTCGCAGCTGCGCCCAGGTGCTGCCGCCTTATGAGCGTCACGACAAAAAGAGCGGCTGGTACAAGGGCACTGCCAATGCCATTTATCAGAACATTGACTTTATTGAGCGTTTTGACCCTGAGTATGTGGTGATCCTCTCCGGCGACCACATTTATAAGATGGATTACAACGCTATGGTGGAGTTCCACGAGAAAAGTGGCGCTTCCTGCACCATTGCTGTCCGGGATGTTCCCTTAAGTGAAGCCAGCCGTTTTGGTATTCTCAACACCAACCCCGACAACTCCATTTACGAATTTGAAGAAAAGCCCGCAAAACCCAAGTCCACCAATGCCTCTATGGGCATTTATGTATTTAACTGGGATGTGCTGCGCAAAGCGCTTTTGGAGGACGAAGCTGATCCCAATTCTTCCAATGATTTCGGTAAGAACATCATTCCCGGTCTGCTGAATGCAGGTCATAAGATGATGGCCTATCCCTTTGACGGCTACTGGAAAGATGTGGGCACCATCGACTCTTTGTGGGAGGCCAATATGGACCTGCTGGGCAAGGAGCCGGCTTTCGATATCCGGGGCGATGAGCGCCACAAGATCTATGCCCGGAACAATGCTCTCCCCTCTTCCTACATTGACGAAAAAGCAAAGACCGTGAATTGCTTCATCGCAGAGGGCTCAGAGGTATACGGATCTGTGCAAAGCAGCATTATCTCCACCGGCTGCACTGTGGGCGCAGGCGCTTTGGTGGAAAACTCCGTGGTGATGCCCGGTGTGACCATTGAATCCGGTGCTATCGTTCGCCATTCTATTGTGGGTGAGAATGCAAAGATCAGCCGCAACGCGGTGGTTGGCGGTGTCTTCACCCCCGAGGAAGAAAAAGCTATTAGCGTTGTGGCCAAGAATACTGTCGTCGAAACCGGCACGGTAGTTCTGCCCGGCGAAATGCGGTAAAGGAGGGGCAAACTATGAATGTAATGGGTATTATTTTTGCCAACGATGCCAATATGGGTGAATTAAGCCATCGGCGCACTATGGGCAGCATTCCCTTTGGCGGCCGCTATCGGCAGATTGACTTCCACCTTTCCAACATGTCCGCTGCCGGCATTCGTCATATCGGTATTGTTTCCCGGCAGAATTATCAGAGCCTTATTAACCACATCGGCTCCGGTGAAGAATGGGGTCTGGATTTGGAAGAAGGCGGTCTGGAATTTTTAACTCCATTCGCTATGTCCTCTTCCCACAGCTATCGGGGCAAGCTGGAAGGTCTTTTCCATGCAATGAATTTCTTTAATTTCGGCCCGGATAACGAATATGTGGTTATGGCCGACTCCGCCATCTTGTGTAATTTGGATTTAAACAGCGTACTCAATGCTCATATCAAAAGCGGTAAGGACATCACCGTGGTAACTAAGGCTGGCATTGCCAACGGCAAAAAGCAGCTGGACTTGGCCATCCAGTTAAACGAGTCCGGTGAGATCGCCGATATTGCTGTGGACTATGCAGCCCCTGACAATTATCTGGCATCCATGGACCTTTTCGTACTGTCCAAGAGCCTTCTGCGAAGACTGGTGCAAGAGTGCATCGCCCGGAATCTGTATCATATGGACCGGGACTTGGTGCTGGGCAGCTGGCAGCGGGGAGAAATCACACTGAATGTATATAACTTCCCCGGCCTTGCCATGTTTAACGAGTCCGTAGAAGAATATTTCCGCAACTCTTTGGCGCTGCTTAACAGCCGTACCCGCCACGACCTGTTCTACTATAACCATCCTGTTTATACCAAGGTCCGTGACCGGGTTCCCACCTACTACGGCGAAGAGTCTTCCATCGACAACTGTCTGGTTGCTGACGGCGGTATGCTGGAGGGCAGTGTTCGGGACAGCGTTTTGTTCCGGCAGGTCACGATCAAGGCCGGCGCTAAAATCGAAAACTGCCTGATTATGAACGATACTATAGTTGGCGAAAACTGCGAATTGAAATATGTGATTTTGGACAAGGATGTGGTGATCCAGCCCGGCACCCAACTGATCGGTACACCCAATCGGCCCATTATCATCAAGCGAGGAGAAAAAGTATGAAAATTGCCATTTTGGCATCGGAGGGCGCACCTTATATCAAATCCGGTGGTCTGGGAGATGTGATGGAGGCGCTGCCTGCCGCCCTCTCCCAGATTGAAGGCAATGAGGTAGCGCTGATCCTCCCTTATTATAAGAAAATACTGGACAATCCTGCCTTTGAAACGGAGCTGGTGTCCCAGTTCCATGTGGCCCTGGGTTGGCGGCAGCAGTACACCGGTGTGCACAAACTCAAAAACCGTACTGACGGTGTGCAGGTATACTTTCTGGACAATCTGTATTACTTCGGTGGCCGGGAGGGCGCGCCCTACGGTCACGGCGATGACGGGGAACGGTATGCCTATTTTGCCAAAGCCTGCCTGGATACATTGGTTTCTATCGATTTCATCCCCGATGTGATTCAGTGCAACGACTGGCAGACTGCCTTGGTTCCGGTGTTCTTAAAATCTCAGTATTATCCTTTCTTCCCCAACACCCGGTGTATGTTCACCATTCACAATATTGAATACCAGGGTTGGGCGGACAGCAATTTCTTTGACGATGTGCTTGGTCTTCCCTGGACTTACCGGGAACGACTAGATATGGACGGGGCTGTCAATATGATGAAGGGCGCTATTGAATGCGCTGATTTGGTAACCACCGTCTCGGAAAGCTACGCGAAAGAGCTGATGCTGCCCTACTATGCCCACGGTCTGTCTTCCGTCCTTGCCGGCAATGCCGGAAAACTTACCGGCATCACCAACGGCATTGATGTAAACACCTTTAATCCGGAAACAGACCCTGCTCTGCCCGCCCATTACAACGCAGAAACCTTCACTGAAGGCAAAGCCGCCTGCAAGGCCTCACTGCAGAAAGAAGTGGGGCTGCCTGTGAGGGCTGATGTGCCGCTGATGGTGACGGTCACAAGACTCGCCGGTCACAAGGGCTTGGATCTGCTGTGCCACATTGCCCGTAGACTCCTGTGGGAAGAGGATTGCCAGTTGTTGATTTTAGGCACTGGAGAGAGCCATTATGAGAACTTTTTCCGTTCTTTGCAGCAGGAATTCCCCCAAAAGGTGGCTGCAAAGATCACTTTTGACCTCAAGCTTGCTTCCCGGATCTATGCCGGCGGTGACATCTACCTAATGCCCTCCAAGAGTGAGCCCTGCGGCTTAAGTCAGATGAACGCTATGCGCTACGGCACTGTGCCTGTTGTGCATGCAACCGGCGGTCTGCGAGATACCGTTCCCCCTGTTGACGAGGACGGCCAAGGCGGTTTGGGCTTTACTTTCCAAAGCTACAACGCAGACGATTTCCTGGGCGCGCTAAAGCGTTGCTTAAATTTGTACAACAATAAACACGATTCCTTCCGCTCTTTGCAGAAGACCGATATGGAACAGGATTTCAGCTGGGATAAGCCCGCTACGCGGTATATGGCGCTGTTTCAGAAAATGCTGAAAGGTTTTTAAGTTAGTTGTCATTGCGAACCAGTGACCGATGTCACTGGTGTGGCAATCTAAAGAACATACCTGCTTCTTTGAGATTCCCACGCCAGTGTGCGCACTGGCTCGGAATGACAATTTACCTTTTCCCCGGTTTTTTCTTGACCTTTTACAGTAAATGCCGTATGCTATAAGTAACCATTTTCAGGAGTATGCTATGCGGATTTTATTTGATTCTCAACAAACGGAATACAAATCGCCCTTCGGCACTTTAGCCGAAGGGCAATCCTGCTGTCTGCACATTCATATTCCCTGCTCTGTTGGGTCTGTAAAAGTAGAATGTGTTTTGGATTTGGAAGACGGCACGCCCGGCGCAGTCGCTCCTTTGCAAAAAGAGTCGACCCAAGGTGCTTATGATATTTGGAGCGGCAGCTTTACGCTGAAGCCGGGGCTGTACTTTTATTATTTCAAAATCTACAAGCCGGAGGGTTCTTTCCGGTTATTTAAGCAAGGTCCCCATACCAATATGGAAGCAGGCGACCGGTGGCAGCTTACCTGCACACCGGCGGATTTTACTACCCCGGACTGGGCAAAGGGCGCTGTGATCTATCAGGTTTTCCCAGATCGTTTTTGCCGGGTTGGAAATTGCGATTTGACCGGCAAATTAGAGCCTTATACCATTCATAATTCCTGGGACGAAGAGGTTGTTTGGCAGCCCAACGAAAAAGGCGAAGTGCTGAACAACGACTTTTTCGGTGGAAATTTCCGTGGAATTACCGAAAAGATGGACTATATTGCCTCTTTCGGCACTACGATTCTATATTTAAATCCCATTAACAAGGCTTTCTCCAATCACCGCTATGACACCGCTGATTACAAGACTCCCGACCCCATGCTGGGTACAGAGGAAGATTTTAAGGCCCTGTGTCGGGCCGCCCACAAAAGGGGTATCAAAGTGGTCTTGGATGGGGTGTTTTCCCACACCGGCTCAAAAAGCACCTATTTTGAATCCGCTTGCAAAAGCAAGGATTCTCCCTACTATTCCTGGTATCAATTCCACCAGTATCCGGACAAATACGAAAGCTGGTGGGGATTCCATACCCTCCCCACTGTAAACAAGCTAGATCCGGCTTTTATGGACTATATCTTCGGAAGTGATGATTCCGTTATTGCCCACTGGCTTAACCTGGGTGCAGACGGATTTCGGCTGGATGTAGCAGACGAGCTGCCCAATGAATTTATTGGTGCGCTTAAAAAGCGGTTGCGGCAGCTCCGCCCCGATGCTCTGCTCATTGGCGAGGTTTGGGAGGATGCGTCCAACAAAATTTCTTACGGTATCCGCCGAAAGTATTTTACTGAAGGTGTGCTGGATTCCTGCATGAATTACCCCTTCCGCACCGCAATTCTGAACTTCCTGCGGAGTAAAGACGATGGCGCAGCTTTCCGGGAAACGGTAATGTCCATTGCAGAAAATTATCCGCCCCAGGTCCTTGCCTGCAATATGAATCTGCTGGGCAGCCACGATACTCCTCGGATTCTTACTGCGCTGGTTGATGCTTTTGATTACAGTCGGGAGGTGGCTGCAACAAAAAAACTTTCCCCGGAAGTGCTGAAACAAGCAAAGGAAAAGCTTTTTACAGCGGCATTTCTCCAATACACCCTCCCCGGCGCGCCCAGCATCTACTATGGTGACGAGGCAGGCATGGAGGGTCACAAAGACCCCTTCAACCGCTGCACCTACCCCTGGGGAAAGGTCGATCCCATTCTGCTGGGACTGTACAGGACTTTGGGAAATCTCCGCAAAGAGCATCCTGCTCTGCAATTGGGTGACATTCGGTTTTTCCAAGCAGGAGAGAAAAAACTTGGCTTTAGCCGCAGTTATGCGGGCAAGTCAGTAAAGATTTATGTAAACCAAAGCGGTGGCAACTGGGACATTCCGGAAGAACCTGTGCTGATGAGCCACTGGCTGAACGGTCAAGCCCTTGCTCCCGGTGGGTTCTGCATTATGGAGGACTAAGATGGAATACTTTTTCAGCGGCTACTGCCGCACTTTGGATAAGAGCCGTATGGTTGCTGTGGAAACCGAAGACGGAAAAGTCATCGATGTGGATTGCTGCTTTGAAAACTGCATCCATGCTCCCAACTGCACCATTGCCCAAGAAATACGCAAATTAAGCGAAGATCAATAAACAAAGAGGACCTCTATGAAATACGTTACCCAATTACTTTATATCCTTCTTTTCTCCGGATTGGGGGAACTGCTGGAGCGGGTTATCCCTCTCCCCATTCCTGCCGCTATTTACGGACTTATCCTGCTGCTGATCGCATTGTGTACAGGGTTGCTAAAGGAAGAAAAAATTGCCGATTCTGCAGATTTCCTTATTGCTATTATGCCGGTGCTGTTTGTAGCGCCTGCGGTAAAGATCCTGCAATACTGGGGCTTGATTGCCCCCAATCTTGCCGCCATCTGCATAATCATTGCAGTGTCCACCATCCTGGTGTTTATTGTCAGCGGACTGATCACCAAGTGGATCCAAGGTCGGAAGGGAGGTAAGGATAATGGGTGATTTTCTCATGTCACTTCCTCTTTTCTGCCTTTTGCTGACGGTGGGTGCTTTCCAGATTGGCCTTTGGTGTCACAAAAAGACCGGTTTAATTCTCTGCAATCCCATTCTCATAGGCGCGGCCTTAGTGGGCGCGGTGCTTTTACTTCTGGACATTGATATGTCCGCTTACCAGGACAAAACCGCCGGCATCTCCTGGCTGCTGACACCGGCTACTGTCTGCTTTGCGGTACCACTGTATCGGCAGATGAAGGTGCTAAAAAAGAATCTGCCTGCCGTCATTACGGGTGTTGCTGCGGGTACAGCGGTCAGTCTCGGCAGCATTTTGGCTCTGTGTCTTATTTGGAAGCTTGAAGGACCTCTATCCGTTTCTCTGCTGCCTAAATCCATTACCACCGCCATGGGTATGGTACTTGCCGAGCAAAACGGCGGTATCCCTGCTTTAAGCTCCGTGGCTATTTTGATTACGGGTATTTTAGGAAATCTTATAGGTCCTTTTCTTTGCAAAATCTTAAAGCTTACCGATCCCATCAGCCAAGGCGTTGCCTACGGCACAGCCTCCCACATTATCGGCACTTCCAAGGCGACGCAAATTGACCCTCTGACAGGCGCCGTAAGCAGTTTATCGTTGGTTGTGGCAGGTATTTTGACCGCATTGGTTTTCCCTTTCTTATGCAAATTTATTTAACAAAAGTGCCGCTGTACCGGGTGTACGGCGGCATTTTTCCAATTGCAGGAAAAATCCCCCACCGGGGGATGGAAATTCCGTCGATTTATGGGCAAATAACCATTGACTTTTGAGGGCAAAAGCATTAGAATAATACTGATATACAATGCGCTAATCTGCGTTGGCGCAAAATCAACAAATAGGAGGAAATCACATTGAAGGATTGGGCATTCACTACGTCTGTCGAGGAAATGGAAGCTGCCACCAACGAGCTGTTGGAAACCGCTCACAAGGTCGGCGCTGACACTTGGCAGCAGCGCGTCAAGA
>JAFZDL010000089.1 GCA_017561205.1 Oscillospiraceae bacterium
ACAGAAAGAAACGCCATGACAAGGTCATTGGTACGCCGGAAGAGCTCCCGACGTCAGACGTCACCACGGAGGTGCGCGGAAATCAGTGCGGATGTCAGCGATGAGCGATCCAACATGTCATGGGTTTGTTTCGATAAATGCCGGAAGGTTGCTCGGCTACAATTTCTGCAAGGGGAAGACGTTCCCTTTGCAGGTTGTAGTTGTGCGGCCTTCCGGCTTTTTTGTTTAGGAGGAACCTTTATGAAAAAGAAACGAGCTCAAAATGCCGCACCCCGGTGTCCTTACTGCGGCAGTCATTCCGTATTGAGAAGTGCCGATGGCATTTACCGCTGCAATGATAAGAATACGATGCTTTATGTCTGCAGTAGGTATCCTGCCTGCGATTCCTATGTCCGGGTACATCCAGGAACGAAGATCCCAGTGGGGACGATGGCCAACCGGGAACTCCGGGCCTTACGCAACGAGGCACATCGTAATTTTGATCGGCTGCATAAGCAAGGGCTGATGAGCAAAGAAGACGCTTACTGCTGGCTGGCATCCATTTTGGCTGCGCCATTGGGGCAGGCCCACATCGGATACCTGGGAGAATACTACTGCAAGCAAGTAATTGAAGAAAGCAAAAAAGTTCTCGATTTGCAGAAAAATAAAAGACGGGGAATGACGGCGTAAATTGGCAGTTTTCAGTGAAAAAGTTCGAGATTTTGCATTTTGAGTTTGGTCAACCATGTTCAAATGCGAAAAATATGACACCAAAAAAGTTGCACCAATTTTGAAATCGAAAATCCGTTGCGGCACAAGGACTTTTTAGCGTTCCGGCGATTTGTTTTGCGGCAAAGAGTGCAGTCATATAGAGGAAATCAGGTTTTCTGACCGCGGCAAAAATGTTTTGGATCCGGTTTGATGAGTTGCCTGCACTCCAGTTCCGATAAGTTGAATAATTCTTGATTTCCGGTTTCATAAAAAGTACAATTACTCTATAGAAATGATGCGTGGATAAATCATTCAAAGGATTGATTGCATGAACATAAACGAATTGATCAAACGATGGAAAGCGGAAGAAGAGATTGCGCATATCCACGGCTGGGACTTCTCGCACATTGTGGGCAAGTACATGGGGGAAGATGATCTTCCCTGGGATTACCGGGAAGAGATTCTGCGCCATCTCAAGCCGGAGATGCGGATCCTGGACATTGATACCGGTGGAGGAGAGTTTCTGCTTTCTTTGAATCATCCCCATACTCATACTGCTGCAACTGAAAACTATCCGCCCAACGTGGATTTGTGCCGGGAGACACTGCTGCCTCTGGGGATTGATTTCCGGGCTGCGGAAGGAAAGGAAATGCTGCCCTTTGAGGATGCATCCTTTGATATGGTGATCAACCGCCATGGAGATTTCAATCCCAGTGAGATCTACCGGGTGCTGAAACCGGGCGGACTGTTCATCACCCAGCAGGTAGGAGCGGAAAATGACCGGGAGCTGGTAGAGCTTCTCTGCGGTCAGACTGATTTGCCATTTCCGGATCAGTATCTGAAGATCACAATGGATCGATTCTCCCAGACTGGTTTTGAGATTCTGGATGGACAGGAGTGCTTCCGGCCCATCCGGTTCTATGATGTGGGTGCGCTGGTATGGTTCGCCCGGATCATCCAGTGGGAGTTTCCTGATTTCTCGGTTGAGCGCAATCTTGATCGGCTTCTGCAGGCGCAAAAACTGCTGGACGAGTCTGGTGTGATTGAAGGTAGCATCCACAGGTTCCTGTTGGTTTCCAGAAAATGCGAGTGATTTCGAGATAATAACAAATCATTCGATTGGTTTTTCGGGAATTTTTTGGGAAAACCCAGTGACAAAAGTGGGAAAAAATAGGTCACACACCGTACATGAGAATGTGTTATAATGTGTATGTCCAAAATTGGAGCTGGAAATCGGACATTTGAGCCAAAATCCAGGTTCGCAAAATACGACTGTTTTTTCGGAACAAAAGTGGAACAAATGCGGGAACAAAATGGAACAAAAAAGGATACTCCATGTACATGAGAATGTGTTATAATATTAGCGTGGATAACCGGCCATGAAAGTGGTCGGTTATTTTTATAGCTGAAAGGCACTGTTTTGAGAGGAATTCATCCTCCCGAACGGTGCCTTTTTCTATTTCAAAATTAAGGAGGTGATCGCGATGTCTTAGCAACGAAACCGAAGATCAACACAATCGCAGCCATCAAATTATCATTAATTTTTAGGAGGAAACAACAATGAAAGCTTTTATTAAGACCGGTAAGAAGTATTTGGGCATGATCGTTCCTGCACTGGAAGCAGCAGAGGCGCTGATTGCGGAAGGCAAGGATGAAGAGGCAATGGCAC
>JAFZDL010000090.1 GCA_017561205.1 Oscillospiraceae bacterium
CTCCTACGGCGGCGGCACGGCCACGGCTCACGATGTCTTCATGGCTCTTCAGGAGATCCCCTGGCTGATGAAGGCAAACAAGCATCCGGAGGCCAAACTGCTGACCGTAGAAGAGAACATGGCCCGCGCCCTGTCCATCCGTTGGAGCGATTTCGACCTTGCAAAGGCGGTGAACTACTGATGGCAGCTCCTATTTTATTGTGCGATACCGCCGGAATGAGCAATGACCGCTGGCTGGAGTGCCGGATGTATGGTCCTAAAGGCGACATTCCGTATACCATCGGCGGCAGCGATGTGGCTGCCATCTTCGGTGTATCGCCCTGGACAACGCCTCTGGAGCTTTGGATGGTCAAAAAAGGCCGGATGAAGCCCCCCAAGAAAGCCAATGCCGACCAGCTGCAGATGGGCCATCTTCTGGAACCCATTGCCGCTTACTGGTACGCCCACAAGTCCGGAAACCATGTTTACGAGGACACCGGGCTGTACCAGCACGCAGATCATCCCTACGCACTGGCCAATTTTGACCGGCGGTTCGAGAGAACCACGGACGGAGAGCCTGGAATTTTGGAGTGCAGTGCGACGTGTTCCTAACTGAAAAGGTTAGGCACTAAGAAAAAGTGGATGCCCCTATGGGCACCCACTCATAAATTAGAATTGATTCATCCTTACAAAAAACATAAGGCGATGTTGGCCAAGATTAGAATATGAAGAACGATGTGGTACAAATCGGGAATAAGTCGCTTCTCACTCATAGGGAAGATACGAACTGAGTCCCTGAAGCATTCGTTATACCCCTTTATCTTCTTTTCACTTGCGCCAAAAAGGGTAAAGTACCAGTGACAGAAAAACTGTACAATGAACCAAAGCATCAGTATGGCTAATAGAATCCACTGTCCGACTGGCTGTATGAAATAGAAGGAGACAAGTCCGATGCTATATAAACAAAGCATAACAAACTCAGCACTTTTGACTCCCATTCCTTCAACCAGTAGGTGCTTCCCAATGCGATATGTTGTGGTACAGCCTAGAAACCAAATCCAAAGCGTAACCTGTACTAACAAGATAGTCATTTCCTTTTGTTCCTCCGTAGCAATTTCGCGGAAAAGAATCTAATTTATGAGAATAATTATACAGGACACAAACAAGATTGTAAACACCATTGTCCCTGTATAACCCTAAAAGTTTCTTAGTAGAACTGATAATCCAAGGAGTAGAATGAAGGGGTAACGCCCTGAAATGCTCCCCCTGATACTACGACAGGCGTTTGAAATGGAAGAATTTCAAGGGTCTGAAGCTCGTTGAAGTCGGCAGAAAATAGCCCAAACAGGTATGCTGTGGAAAGCTGTCCAGAGGTGGATGGTGCTATCTATATGCCGGGGGTCTACAAAATGCTCATGATGAGTATGTGGAGAAGCGAATCCACTGACGAATCTCTGAATGTACGGGTCTAAACCAAGAATACAGCAGAAATGTTGTAGTCGCAAAGATGCGGCGTGTGTGGGGTAAAGTAAAACTTGCATTTATGAAATTCCCTATGATGTTACAGGCATCATCA
>JAFZDL010000091.1 GCA_017561205.1 Oscillospiraceae bacterium
AAACAGGTACATTAACCTTTCGATTATTGCCATACCTTTTAACGAAAGGTCAGAGGCGTATCCTTTTTGTATTAAAATAGGTCACTACTTTCAAAAAACGACACCACCTGACAAAGGTGGTGTCGTTTTTTGATGATGTGTAGGGATCCAAATCTATTCAAACGCAGCTGCACCCCATTTGTTAGACAAGTATGGTATAATACTTGTACTAAGAAATGGGGTGTTTTTCTATGCCAAAAGGAGTTCCGTATCCAGGCGAGTTTAAGCGGATGGTTGTAGAAACCATGCGTAACGAAAAATTAGGCTGTGTGGAAACTGCAAAGCGATTTGGGGTTGCGAAGCAAAGAGTATGTGACTGGGAAAGAATCTATCTAACGGAGGGTCCAGAGGCACTGCTCATTGACCGACGTGGACGAGGCAGAAAAGGCACAGGACGCCCGCCTAAGTTTGACAAGCAATTAGAGGAAGATCTTCTGGCAGAGAATCAGCGCTTACGAGCAGAGGTAGCTTATCTAAAAAAATTGCAAGCCTTGGTTTTGGAGGAAGAGCAACACAAGAGCAAAAAGCAAAAGTAACTCTGGAACTAAGGCAAGAATTTAAGTTGGATGTGTTGCTGGAAATTGCAGAGCTGCCCCGGTCTACGTTCTATTATCACAGTAAGCGTCACAACAAAGAGGATAAGTATGCCCAGGCAAAGACGGAGATTGCAGCGATCTACCACGAAAACAAGGGCAGATATGGGTATCGCCGTATTACGGATGAGCTGCATAACCGCGGAATCCTGCTGAATCACAAGACCGTACAGCGGTTGATGAAGGAATTGGGGCTTATTTGCCGTGTTCGGATGAAGAAATACCGATCTTACAGGGGTGAACAGGGCACAACATCTGATAACCATCTGAATCGTGAATTCCGGGCAGAGAAGCCGAATCAGAAGTGGGTCACAGATGTAACAGAGTTCCGCCTGTTTGGTCAAAAACTGTATTTATCTCCGATTCTCGACCTGTGTAGCGGGGATATTGTAACTTACACATTATCTGACAGCCCAAATCTTCCAATGGTGATTACCATGCTGGAGCAGGCTTTTGCAAAGATCCCGGACAACACCAAGCTGCTCCTTCATTCGGATCAAGGCTGGCACTACCGGCATAAACGATATGTTGAAATGCTGCAGGATAAGGGCATCCGGCAAAGCATGAGCCACAAGGGTAACTGTTATGACAACGCAGTAATGGAAAACTTCTTTGGGCATCTTAAAAGCGAACTGCTCTATCTACAAGAGTTCGAGTCCATGGAACACTTCAAACAGGAACTGATTGATTACATCGATTATTACAACAACAGACGTATCAAGGCAAGATTAAAGGGCTTGCCGCCTGCATTACACAGACAGCAAGCCCTCTTGGCTGCTTGAACAATTTGAATCAGAAATATTTGTCTAACTTTTTGGGGTCACTTCATTTCGCCGTCCTTCTCTTTATTTTGCTAAGAATTCATCGATCTTTTTGGCAATCTGGCATTCGTTTCTGTGAGGGCAGTTTTCGTAATTGCAGTCCACTTCGTCGATCACGCCGTCTACAGTCACCAGGGCCACCATGCGGCTGTTATCAATACAGCGGCAGTAGCCGGAGAAAAAGTCTTCCCGTTCCATCTTATTCCTCCACCACGCAGAAACCCATGGGGGCGATGGTCACCCGGTCGGGGGCGATGGTCTGCAGGTTGTGGCCGAAGATGACCACGCCCGGATCAATGTCCCAGGGATCGGTGCTTCGGTTGACATAAACCGCAAGATTCCGGCCCTCCCAGGAGCGGATGAAGCCTACACGCTGGTCCTCGGCCTGGAAGAAGCGGATATCACCCAGGCGCAGGGCGGGGTTGTTGCGGCGGAGCTGGCCCATGCGGCGGTAGTGGTTCAGCAGATGCTGGTCTTCCCGGCCCCAGGGGTAGGAGCGGCGGTTGAAGGGATCGCGGTAGCCCTCCATGCCGGCCTCGTCGCCGTAGTAGATGCTGGGGCTGCCGGGGAGCATGTACTGGATGAAGGACGCCATCAGCAGGCGGTCGTAGGCCTGATACTGACGCTGGCGGGACAGGGTGCGCTTGGCCTGTTCCTCCCGGGGGCCGTCGAAGTCATCGACC
>JAFZDL010000092.1 GCA_017561205.1 Oscillospiraceae bacterium
ACGATGGAAAGCACTGTGGACATAGAAACCGCCAGGGAAAAGACAAATCGGAACAGCAGGTAGACAGAATATGCCTTTGAATTTTTAGCAAACATGAAGTTACATTCTCCTTTACGAATCAGTGGGTTGTTTTGTGAAACATGATTGCGACTACACAGCCTATCGCAAAATATGTCCATACCTTTTTCATACAATCACACTCCTTCATCAATTCCCGATTTGTCGTTCTGTTTAGTCCCCAAAGAACCTACTAAACCAGCTACGCTTTTGAACCGGTTCTGTCTCACGCTCCGGCTGATCGGCTCCGGACTTGCCGGAAAGAAGCTGCTGATGCATTGTCCCAGCATGGAGAGCCTGGGCCGCTGCCGCAGTCTGCTGTGCCGTCACCAACGCCGAGCTGACCTCCGCCAACCTTGCGTTCAGTTCCTCGATCTGCTTGTCCTTTACAGCAAGTTGCTCGCTTTTCCGGTCTAATTCTCCCTGCAGCATAGCGATCAAAGTGGTTTCGCAAGTTTCGCAACTTGCTTTCGCCTGTTGCGAAACTTGCTTTCGTTCAACACCTAAATAATGCTGATATATGGCGGTTTTTTGACTTTCGCTGATTGCGAAACTTCCTTTCGCATCTTTCGCAACATGGTTTCGCCTACACCATGCACGAACTGCCTGTTCCGACACGCCACATTCTATTGCAATTTCCGTTATTACACCCGCCAAATATCATCACCACTCTTTCATCCGGAGTTAATCTCAAAACAAATCGCTATGAGATCCCGTCCTTATCAATTTCAAAATCAAAGTCTGCCGAACAACTTTATAGACCAACAGCCAGTCCGGCTCGATGTGACATTCTCTCATGTCCTTATAATTTCTGGAATTAGTGAGAGCATGATCTCGATACGCCTCCGGCAACGGCTGCTCGTTACACAACAGCGTGATCACTTCCTCCAACTTCTTCGGATCGCAGCCTCTCTTGATCGCAAGCTTGTAATCTCGTTTGAACTGCCCCGAAAACTCCGGCTTAAGCATTCAGCGCCTCCATCAGATCTGCAACGCTATCAAACGGACCATACATATCCTCTCCCTTTTCTGCCGCCTCCATCGCCGCATAGGTAACAGCATTCGGCTCGTCAACCTTGACTTCAAAGGGAAGTCCATGACACCTAAGTGCCTGTCGATAAAAAATACCCGTTGCCGTACTCAAATCCATTCCGAGGGACTTAAAGAGAGCTGCCGCCTGTGCTTTCAGCTCCGGCTCCATTCTTATCGTCATATTTCCTTTAGCCATAATAGCACTCCTTTCCTCGTCATTTTTAGCTTGCACTAATATTATATTCAATATTCGTGACATTTGCAAGTGCATTGCAAATGTTTTTTTGCAACTTTTCTATGAACAGTGCTTTCTATATGCTAACACCGCAGCGTGTACATTTAGGGGGTGAAAAAGCCTTATTTCGCGCGGTTTTCAAGCCTCGTTTTCGGTGGGGTAATATAAAAACCCTTATCTTTACATTACCTTCTGAAACATATGGCGCACCTTGTCCAGGCGGCTGTTTGGACGGCGGGGCTGGATGACCGGCTGACCGACAGCGGCCTGATATCCTTTCAGCTCTGTAAGGCATACGCTCCGCCCGTTGGTG
>JAFZDL010000093.1 GCA_017561205.1 Oscillospiraceae bacterium
CGATCCAATGCACGGCAGCAAAAAAGCACCCCATCCGCAGGATGAGGTGCTTTTCATGGCGGAGTGAGAGGGATTTGAACCCTCGCGCGGCTTTTGACCGCCTACTCCCTTAGCAGGGGAGCCCCTTCGGCCTCTTGGGTATCACTCCGAATAAACGCTGTATTTCGCTTACCTGATGTATTCTAGCACAGCCCACCTGTTTTGTCAAGGATTATTTTGACAAACTTTGAAAAAGGCTTGCACCCTTTCCCCCGCCGGGATATAATGGAGACACTCTGCAACGAAAGGCGGTATGGTCCATGGTCGTCCATCCCATTGATCCTGTGTTCAACGAACATTCCCGTGTACTGATCCTGGGCAGCTTCCCCTCGGTCAAGTCCCGGGAGGCGGAATTTTTCTACGGTCATCCCCAGAACCGGTTCTGGAAGGTGCTGGCGGCGGTTTTCCACAGGACAGTGCCGGTAACTGTGGAAGAAAAACGGGTGCTGCTTCTGGAGGAAGGCGTGGCGTTGTGGGACGTCATTGCGTCCTGCGAGATCCGGGGCAGTTCCGACAGCTCCATCAAAAACGCCGTTCCCAACGACCTGACGCCAATTTTCGAGACCGCAAACATCGACGCCATTTACGTCAACGGCAAGACCGCCGAGAAATACTATAAAAAGTACCTCCTGCCCGTCACCGGCCGGGAGGCCCTCTGCCTGCTCTCCACCTCCCCCGCCAACGCCGCATGGAACCTGGAGCGGCTGGTCGAATCCTGGCAGATACTGAACCCTTGACTTTTTCCCATAGAAATGGTATAGTTTCCGGGATGGAGAGTTGTCCGAGCGGTTTAAGGAGCCGGTCTTGAAAACCGGTGATTCCGAAAGGAACCTAGGGTTCGAATCCCTAACTCTCCGCCAGATCAGAACCGTAATCAGGATGCAGATGTGTCTCGATTGCGGTTCTTTTTCTTGATTTCATGGATCCTTTGGAATAATATATTCATATAGAGTAACCGTTAGATAAATCTAGCTAATGTTTGTCAAGCCCATTTTTTCGCTGTTGTTCCTAAAAAAGGGCGCAGAAAGTTAACCCATCAGATTGCGGGCTTTAAAAATTTGTGTATAATAAAAGAGGTCTATCTGTAAAGCTCCATAGCTCTTGCATAGTAGATTCGGAGGAACTTGTTTACACCAGCCATCTTGGCCACGTTGTAGGGCTTTCCTTCCTGTTCTTTTTTTACAATGAATTGGTATACAGGGTCGTCCTGAGGTTTTGTCAGTTTAAGGGCCTGCATGACCTCAAAACAAGCTTTCCGGAGAGCAGAGCTGCCACGCTTGGAGATGTGGCGGTTTCTGCTCTCAAACTGTCCAGACTGATATGGCGGGGCATCATTGCCGGCAAAAGAGTTAAGAGCACTGGCGCTATGAAAGCGCCGTATATCGCCAATCTCCGCCAGAATGACAGGTCCCAGTCGGTCACCAACGCCGTTCATGGCGCGCAGCACTTTGTATTCGGGGATTGTTTCAGCAATGTTTTGCATCTGGGTAATGATCTCATCGGCTGCTTTTTGAGCAGTCGCCAAAAGGTCAACACACTGGTTCTGGGCAGCCCATATGTAGGGATCCTCGCCTCGAGTGGTAATGCTGTCACGAGCTAATTCGTAGATTTCAAGCCCCTTCATGGGTGCATATCTGTCCGGCGTCTTTTTCATGAGTGTTGCATAAGTAGAAAGAAAACGAGTTTTACCGATGCGCTGGATTTCATCAAACGACTTATATCGCTTAATAAAGAGCAATAGCGCACATTTTTCGGGATCACGGCTTCTCAAAGCAAGAATTTTCGTGATTCCTGGCATAGTCTGATCCAGCAGGTTAATAAGTTGAACTTTGAATCTGGCCACCAGTCCAATCCGTTGCTGATACTGCCTAGAGAGGAATTTGAGGTCCTCATATTTTTGCTCCATTGCACTGTATGGAACAAGTTTGTACGATTTCTCCAGAGCATAGGTCGCGATGCGAAGAGCATCTTTTTTATCTGTTTTTGCTTTGTGGATCTCAACATCACCAAACTTCTTCATCTGGTACGGATTTACAACACACACGGGCAATCCATCATCCTGAAGCTTTTTCAGAACGGGATAATGGTAGTGGCCGGTATACTCCAATAGGATTGTTACAGGCTCGTTAAAAGCTTTTAATCGTGATGTAAGAGCATTCATTTCCGACTGGGTATGTGCTACTGTGAATGGAGTTGCCAGGACAGTTCCGTAGGAGTCCAGGATGGCAACAGTGCTCTTGGATTTTGACACATCGATTCCAACAGCAATCATAGATATCCTCCTTTGTGAATGATATTGATCGGTTCCATCGCTTCAAAATTCATTCAGATTGGTGCGTAAAACGGGAGCAGCAACTGTCCCAACTAGCTAAATCGAATGTAGAATGATGAAGGGTGGCTAACACATTTTACTACGGGCGTGGTGTCCCAACTTGAAATTACGTTAGACCGGTCCCCTTCATCATATAAGAAAAGCGAAGGCTTTGAAACCCTCGCTTATATATTACCAAACTTGAATTTGGCGGAATTCACTTAGGAGGAAATCAACATGGGAAAGAAAAGCAAGAAAAAGAACCGAAAGAAAAATGGGAATTGGACACCACCAAAAGGTGCTCATAAATATTTTTCCGCTACATCCGATTATGATTTCAAAAGCAGACACCCTATTGGCTATGGCTTTCTTGTAATGCTGAGCATCTTTGCCTTAATGCTTCCAATTGTAGTTTATTTAATTTTTGTACTGCCTTACAACATCAACAGTCCTTGGCTTATGCTTGGTTGGGTTGGTGGATTTGTCATTGGAATAGGCCTTTTCAACCTTGTTGCAATTATTATAAAGCAATATTTAGGACACCTTGTTTCTATATTATCGTTTATCATAGGTAGCATTCTGATTTGGATAAGTTTAGTCCAAATGGGGATTATATAAATTCCAATTTATCTAACTGATCCAGGTATCTCGTAAAGAACATAAACGACTTAAGTGCAGCCTTTCACCTCCGGGAGGGGCTGCACTATTTTCATCTCCAACCGGATCCTGACAGACCGCATAACATGCATTCCCTATAAACATCAACCGTGAGTGCACTCTAAACTGCTGTCCCATACCTAGAACATCATTTTTCATCGCTCATCTCATCAATCAATTATGGTTGATAAATGAGCGATGAAATGATATAATTGGTACGAGGTGATGTGTCATGTACAACAAAAAACCACCCTTTGAGATTACATCTTTCATTCTCGATAAAATTGCAGAAATAGCGGAATTGGTCGGACAGGTCAATGCTGTGGCTGGTTTGAACACAAACCCTATGCTGCGCCGTACCAACCGTATCCGTTCTGTCTATTCTTCTCTGGCCATAGAACAGAACACTTTGAGCCTGGAGCAGGTCACAGCTGTTCTGAACGGAAAACGGGTTATTGCACCGCCCAAGGATATTGCTGAAGTAAAAAACGCATATGAGATCTATGAAATGATGGATTCTCTGAATCCCTATTCCGTGGACGATCTTCTGAATGC
>JAFZDL010000001.1 GCA_017561205.1 Oscillospiraceae bacterium
CCACACCGAGGTCAGACGGTGCACCGCGCAAAAGTGTCCCCTTTTTCCGTACCGCATGGGGTATGCCAGAAGCAGCAGATACAGCGATAGTATCAATCAGGACAATCGCAAGCTGCCCGGAAAAAGCGGCCATTCTGACGCAGGAAGCCACACTGCTGATTAATGTCAGCAGGCTCTGCATCCAACAGCAGTAAAAGGTACATAAACGCAGCAAAGCCGCCTCCAAAGGAGGCGGCCGGTCGCAGAACAAAAAGGAGGTGTTGATGCAGGAAGATAATCCCCTCATCTGTTGATATTTTACCACACATAAATTTTGTTGCATTTCCAAAAGATCGTAAGGAGGTAACTTGCATATGTCTATTTTCATTCCGGTTGCAATCCCGAGACCTGCCATTGAACTGTTCGGCGAGACCAAAGTCCACATCGAGCGATGCGACAACGGTACCTATGTGATCACGCGTTGCGAGCGTGTAGGAAGCGAAGAATGGCGTCCAGTCGGCATTCCTGAGTTCTATAACCGTGAATATGTCGAGTATTTGTATAATGTTGATCTTAGCCAACTGGAGTAATCTATAGCGCATGAAACCGGTATCAGGCATATCCCGGTACCGGTTTTGTTATCCAGATTTTAGTCAAAAAGTTTCGATTTTGGACCATCCGATTTTGGATCAATTTCGAGTATTGCAATTTGGTGTATAACATATTACACCAAATTGCTTTCAGATAATTTATGGGCCAATATTCAACCAGCGCATAAACACCTGATTTGTCCGATTTTTGCTGCCCTATCTTTGCAAAAATCATCAAAATTTCAGATGTGTTATCATACATTCAGGCGGAAAACCCGCCCGAAAGGAGTAACAAATATGAAAATTTTCTTTGAAAGCCCCGACGAAATCCAGCAGATTGCATCCATTATTTCCAATCACATCTTTCCAAATCCACTGGTTTTTGATGCAAAAGACCTGGCTGCTGCCTGCTCCAGTGATGATCTGGATCTACCCTGGCAAGACGACGGCTTCCATATTCCGGTCACCGTCAAACATAACCGCTGGAACAAACCACCGAAAAAGGTCGTCGCACGTGTAAGAAAAAAGCAGGACATCGTATCCTGCTCCACCACGCTTTGTCTGCACGATTGCAAATAAGGAGAGTTCGAAATGGCTGCAACTGTTATTCTGGCCCTGATTTTCTTCTGGCTTGCCGGATGGGTCGTACACCGCATCATGGGCAAAGATGGTGGCCCGCTGCATTATTGCTTTGTTGGCGGCGCAGGCACTGGCCTTGGCGCATTTCTGGAGTGGGTTACCAACCGATACAACTCCACATTCTGGGGTGCGATGTTGACGTGCGTCCTGTGCGGCATGCTGGTGGAGTATCTGATGCGTAAAATCAAGCGCAAGCTGGACACAAAAAAGTTTGGCAATGAGTGAATACATCCAGGCCCTCAAGTCCCTGGCCCAGTCCAACCCCATCAATTGCGCCGACGGAGATTCCGTCCTCGCCCTCCTCTACGAAGCCTACAGCGGCACCCATCCCCTGCAGGATACCGCCATTAAGCAGGCATTCGCAGACCTGTACCAGGCCATGAATGGCATGGCGCTCCCCGAAATGGACCAGATCCTCTACCCCATCTGTACACTCCGCCGTACCCACGAACGATCAGGATTCGAGGCAGGCGTCAAATTAGGGATACGACTGGCGCAGGAACTGGTTGAAAGCAATACATAGAGAAAATCCTCCGACATCCTTTTTCCAGGAGTCGGAGGATTGTTTCTTAACCCTAGACTTACGGGACGTCTAACAGAAAGAAACCGCCCCTAGTGGAGCGGTCTCTTCCCAGAATCAAAAAATGGAGGTCAGACGAACGTTGCAGTCCATCTGTTACCACTATATATACCATATAATTTTGAATACACTTTTTTGCTAAGATAACGCAA
>JAFZDL010000094.1 GCA_017561205.1 Oscillospiraceae bacterium
CTACTTCTCATCCGGTGCGCTTGCTATCGGTAAATATATCGCCGTTGGTGACCATGCCCACGCTATGATTGCTATCGGTCAAACCGTGGCAGACGGAAATGTTTATAGCCACATCGGAGATCTTACCACGGCAGACATACCAAAGGTTGTTGAGTGGCTTGACGGCAATATCCCGGCTTGGCTTGGCTGGGCAAAAGCGATTATTAAATTCTATATCCATTAATGAACGCCCTCGTTCCGTAACGGAGCGAGGGCATGACTTTGTTTACGCATAATTGCGACTGATACCATAAAACTGATAATGTTAAGAAAACGGGCGGCATTTCCAAGCCAAATTGGTAGAGTTTTCAGCCTTGCAATGATAGAATTTATTGCGAAAGGAGTTGATTTCATGGAACTTGGAAAACAGATCTATGAATTAAGAAAGAAAGCAAACCTCTCTCAGGAGCAGCTTGCCGAAAAGGTCGGTGTATCGAGGCAAACAATTTCAAAATGGGAGCTTGGTGAAACAGCGCCCGACATCAAGCAAGCGCAAATTCTGTCGCAGATCTTTAACATCAGTCTGGACGAGCTGACCGGTAATGATACTAAGGGTGTCATCTATGAAAAGGTAAGCAATACTGAACGGCTGGCAGGCACTGTAATAAGGATATTAAAGGCCTTGGGCATTTTCTTTATCGCGTTTGTTATCGTATCTGTTATTATTTTCGTTATAAGTATTATTGCATTTTCAAATTTGAGAGAAGAAGTTTCCTTTGAGAATAATGTAGAAAAGGTCACATTTACGGAAGTCGTTGGTGAAGAAACATATACTATTACGATTGGTTCCGACGGCTATTTTGAAGGCATTGGAATGTCTGACGAAATAAAGGAAGATCTTATGGAGCTTATAGTTGTAGGCGATCTTCCTAAATCCGAAGATAACATTGTAGACTATTTCATAAAGCTACGTGAAGGGCTACCGGAGAAATCACCGTAAATACGCAGTAAAGGTGTCGCAGAAATGCGGCGCCTTTGCTTTAAGGGGGATTATTCACCTTTGCGGCGGCATTTATCGCAGCAGTAGCGCTGCGTTTTCCTATTGGCCACAAAGATGGTATCGCAGCTGTCGCACATACGCAGAGGGGTCTTATCCTCTGCCAGCATGAAGCTGAACATCATCTGCAGACCGATCAGCAGAGAATGGAAATCCCACACGATGGTTGGCTTATCCAGCAGAGCAATCCGGTAGGTGGGTGCAATGCCGCCGAAGGCTGCAACACCTTGCGCCATCAGCTTCTTTTCATCCACATCAAAGGCATCGCCATGCTCATAGAAATACTTGCTGGTTATGAAGGGGAAGGTCATATCTTTTAGTGCCTTTGCAATCCAATCCAGCGGCTCAGCGTATTCCTTTTGGAAGCTCATTTTCTTTGCGGTGGGTTCGCTGGAAAAGGTCAACTCCAGCGCAACCGCGTCCGTATCGCCTTCTACTTCCCAAGTATATTTTACTCCACGCTTTCGCAGAAGCGGCTTTTTGAACGGGTAAAAGTAATCAAGGAATTGTTCTGTTTCCAGCGCTTCCTCCCGTATGAAATGGTTCTTCGGTAGGTATACCTTTTCGTAGTCCATAAACTTAGGTGTGGTAGGCAGCGCCGTCATAAGGCCAAGCAGACCGTAATGGTGTACAAACTGCAGGATCGCAGATTCTTGTTCTTTTTCAGGTGCCTTCTTGCCGAAGAAGCGCCTGCCCACATTCAGCGCTTCCAGCACCATAGCTTGTGCGTCTTCCAGCGGATCGAAGATGTCCGGCTTGGCATCTTCCGCAGCTGTGATATACTTTGCGCCTTTGGCATCCGTCCGGATCTCATATTTATCGTAACGAACCCAGTAGGAACTGACCCGCTCAAATAGCTGCTTCATAGCACACCTCCTTACCGCTCCCGAATCCATCGGGGGCGGTTTTTTTGTATTTACGCAGAAATTCTTTCTCATCCAGGGACAGGGATCCCGCAGGCTTTGTGCGCAGGTACTCATACCAACCGGCTCTTAGCTTGCGCAGGATCACATTCCGCTTTTTCCGGATATTCCGGGTGGATTGCCCCATCAGCTTGGCAAC
>JAFZDL010000095.1 GCA_017561205.1 Oscillospiraceae bacterium
AGTTGATGCCGTTGGCGCTATATGCTTCCACCAAATCCCAGTTGCCTACGGAGGTAGCATCTTTGCCAATGGCGGTTAGGGCCATAATGAGACGAGAGTTATCGGTGGATTTGCTCTTATCCAAAGCGCCGCTCAGATTGATTTCTGCTGCCTTGGTATTGACATATTCTACGATGCGGTCATAGTAGTCTGCAAAATACTGGCTGTCATTTGCATAATAGCCACCTCGAGCAAGACCAAACACGGTCCACTCACCGTAGTTGGTACCGAAAGAAGGCTGTGCAACGGTGGTTGCCTGCATAGCCAAAGTAGCATTCAAAACGGAGGAAACATCCTGCGGCTGACGGGGTGCTTCAGGAGCGGCTGCACCGCTAACGGTTACCTTGGCAAAAGCAGGAGAAGAAACGATACACATTTCACCGGTTTCCATATAATGGTCGCAACTGCCGTGGGTCATTTCATCTTCGCTTTGGCCACCATTACACCAGATGTAATAAGTACCGGCATTGGGGAAGATGATTTGGGCATTGCCGTTTTCGTCAGTGGTTACAGATCCTTCTGCTTCACCAAAGACAGAACCATAGAAAACCTCATAATCGGCAGCATCCTTAACCCAGGATTGACCGAACATTAAGTCGCAGAAAGAGTGCTTTAGTTTAACATCCAGTGCTTCACCAGCGTTAGCAGAATAGTCGTGGGTGTAGTTATCACTTCCATCGGCAAACAGATGGAAACCACCCAGCTGATCCCAAAGGAACTGGTAGCAGCTGAAGCTGGCCACATCCAGGAAATCGCCGGCTTCCAACACGATGCGGTCAGAGGTAGCGCCGACGGTCATAAAGTCGCTGGCCTGGCTTTCGTCTACCGGGAAGTCACCATTCTGGAAATACACCAGGTTTTCGGTAAAACCGAAGATGCCGCCACGGAAATAGGAACTGCCGGGCAGAGCATCAAAGGTGACCTCGCTCCAATCGCCGCCGTACAGTTCCTCGTGGGCGTAGATCAGCAACTGCAGCGCGGTGGTTTCGTATTCGCCATCGCCGTCTGCATCAAATAGCATTTCGTCCAGGCCGTACTCGGTCAGGTCGATGGCTTCGATTGCGGACATAGGGACAGGAACATAAGCAATGGGGTTGCCGCTTTTGTCGTCGATATAATTGCTGTCAAAGCTGATGGACAGATATACAACATCCGCTGCGCCAGTTGCAAAGGCAGTTGCGGGCAGCAGACCCAGCACCAATACCAGGGCCAGGATCATACTCAAAATTTTCTTTACAGTTTTCATTTCAGATTCGTCCTTTCTGAATTACTTGTTTTCCTTGGGCTTCTTCAATCCGGCAGACTCCAATGCGCGGGGCCACGGCCCAAGGTATGCCTTGATCTGGGCGCAAGTTGCACTATCGAAGTCTTTCTTTGTGGGGAATTTTCCTAACTCTTGGCACTTGCGTCGCAAAAGGTCCTCCGCCCAGGCCTTTTTCTCTTCGGGTGTCACTTGCATCCCTCCTTTACGATATTGTGGTTTATCCGCAAACAAAAAAGTGCAACCCATTTATCCTCAAGTACGGATAAATTAGGCTGCACTCTCCTGTCAAAGCGTGATAAACCCAATCGATGCGGCAGGCTTTCTGACTTATGGCAAGGGGGATGCCAAACACAGCAATGGACGGTTGTTCCGGTTTCTCACCGGATCACCTTACCGCATCGATAAGCAATATTCAGTTGGTTTGCGGGCCGTGACCGCCAGGGCAATCAGTAGGCCAAGGGGGAATGACCTACTCAGACGGTCACAGCAAAAAAGCTGCAGCAACCCTACATTGGGCCGCTGCAGCCGTTTTTCCGCAACAAAAAATCACAGGTTCCGTACTTGCAGACCCTCGTGTTTTTACCTCATTTAAGCAGTTCTTCTGACTTACGCATCCTCAGCTCCACACAGCCTTCTCAGGTTTCCCCAATGACCGACTTTCGTCAAGTGTGGTGCCTCCACGCATACAGCGGCGGTACCGTCCGGGATTCTCACCCGGTTTTCTATTCTCTTGTGGTGCTGTTACCACATCCACAAGCACTTAAACGGAATATTTACTTGCGAATATAGAATAGCATCCTAATTAACAAAAGTCAATCGCCATATAATGAGAAAATGTTCTGTATGAAATATGCGCTTGCCAAATTAGCAAGTATATAGCCAGATTATTTCCATTTGGCCATGGAGTTATTCTTTTGCCTGCAATAAAATATAAGTGACTCATATGAAGTCACAACTAAGTTAGCAGGCAAGGTTAAACCATCCTTCCTTTCAATCAGATAATATGAAAGACAACGATGGCGTTGTCTTTGCAAGCATCGCATATGGCCGTACATATGCACAGCTGACAAAGTTTGAAATAATCTTTGCAGCTTTTATGTTAGGGTGTTCCGCCCTAAGACCCAACAGCGCACATTTGCGATTTAGCCGTATGTATGGTATAGTATTCATACTTGCTATGCGGCAGCGAAAGGAGTAAACATTATGCCGCAGTACAATAAGAAAAATAAAAAAGCCGCTTCCGGTATGGGCAATATCCGCAAAGTAACAAAGACCAAGAATGGCAAAGAATACACCTATTATGAAGCTCGTTACACGGAAGGATATGATCCCGGAACCGGCAAGCAAATTCAACGCAGTATATCAGGAAAAACGCAAAAAGAAGTCACGCAAAAATTGAAAGAAGTTCTTAGCAGTATTGACAGAGGCGATTACATAGCACCTTGTAAAATGACCGTTGGTGAATGGCTGGATAAGTGGTCAACAGACTATCTTGGCTCTGTGAAGCCTGCAACTGTATGTGCATACAAAGCTACAATCAGCACCCACTTGAAGCCGGGACTTGGCGCTGTGCGATTGGATGCGCTCGAACCACACATCATCCAAAGCTTTTACAACGGCCTCCTATCCCCCAAAAAGAAGGAGAAGGCAGTTTCACCCAAGACAGTGAAAAACACCCACGGTGTACTGCACAAGGCTTTGCAGCAGGCTGTTTCCAATGGGTATATCCGCATAAACCCGACCGATGCATGTGTTCTTCCCCGTGTTGAGAAAAAACAGATCCAACCGCTTGATGAAGATCAAATCACCGAATTTCTTCGTGCTATTAAAGGACATCAGTTTGAGTACTTATTCCTCGTAGCGCTGTTCACCGGTATGCGAGAATCGGAAGCGCTTGGTCTAACCTGGGATTGCGTGAATTTGGAAAACAGTACCATCACCATAAACAAGCAGCTGCAAACAATTCGTGGAGGCAATGGTGAATGTCGGCTCGCGCCAACAAAGAACAACAAATCACGAACCGTATCTATTCCCCCGTTTGTGGTTGATGTTTTGCAAAAGGTGAAGTTACAGCAAGATCAAAACAGGCAGCAGTATAGTGCTATCTGGGATAATACAGGTTTTGTCTTTACAAATCCGCTTGGGGAGCATTTAAAAGCCATCACTGTCTATAAGAATTTCAAGAAAGTGATGGTGCAGCTTGGATATGACAATATCCGTTTTCATGATTTGCGTCACTCTTATGCTGTTGCCAGTATTAAGTCCGGCGATGACATTAAAACGGTGCAGGAGAACCTTGGACATGCTACTGCATCTTTTACATTGGATGTGTACGGGCATGTAACAGACCAAATGAAACAAGCCAGTGCAGTAAGAATGGAACAGTTTATTCGCTCTGTAAGTCAATAAGGGGAACTCCAAGGGGAACCTTCCTGCGCAGACATTCCGCCGACCTAATAATTCCAACTTTTATACCGGCATAAAAGCTCAGAAAGCAACAAAAAACCGGTATTCTTAACGAATACCGGTTTTTCTTTTATGGCGGAGAAGGAGGGATTTGAACCCTCGATACCCTTTTGGGGTATACACGATTTCCAATCGTGCGCGCTCGGCCAGCTACGCGACTTCTCCATACCGTTCTTAAGTTCGTCGGCCGCAACCGACTGGCTTATAATACAACATAGTTCGCAAATTGTCAAGCACTTTTTTAAAATTTTTCAAATTATTTTTTGCGAAAGATTTTGGAGAAAATACCGGCCATCAGGCCGGGTTTCTCCTCCGCCACAGCATCCTCCGGGAAGGGTTCATCCAGTTCCCAGGGCAAGCGGATATTGTAGACCGTCACGGTGAAATGATCCTCGATTTTCTGCTCATTGGGAAAATAGCTGTTATCGATCACAATGCTCAGAGCAGCTTCCCCGTCCCGGATGTCGATCTCATATCCGTCATGCTCCAGGATACGGCCATTTACCGTGTAGGCCACAAAATGATAATCCACCTCGTCGCCCAGAGCAATGGAGCCAATCTCGTCAGGCCGCTGGATGTCCACACCCAGCTCCGCCAGGAACGTCGTCAGCCCAGGAAATTTCTCCCGGGCCTGAGCGTAGAAGTTCCGGCACTCCGAGCAGTCGCAGAGGGAGTGCTCCTGATAATATTGGACCGTGGCCTCGAAGTCAATGTCGAGTATTTTGCCTTCTTTGGTTATGATCATAACGCTTCTCCCTTTCTGCATTTTGCTAAGTCTGTTCTCAATCTCCGTCCACAGTCCTCCGGACTGCGCCCGGAGATCGAGGGATTTTCCCACGGCCTAATAAAGTGTCCGCCGGACACTTTATTACCCTCGCTGCGCTCGGGCCGGCCTTTCAAATCCCACTTCCCGATATAAAAAAGACCCACACCGAATGGTGTGGGTCTTTTTTATGGCGGAGAAGGAGGGATTTGAACCCTCGATACCCTTTTGGGGTATACACGATTTCCAATCGTGCGCGCTCGGCCAGCTACGCGACTTCTCCATACCGTTTTTAAGTTCGTCGGTCGCAACCGACTGGCTTATAATACAACATAGTTCGCTATTTGTCAACACCTTTTTTGAAAAATTTCAAAATTATTTTTTCAGTCAAAAAACCAGTAACGAGCCGATGTTCCCACCGGCTCGTTTTCATACATTAATGTGCAAACTGGCTCTGGTAGAGCTGAGCGTAGAAGCCGCGCTTTTGCAGCAGCTCCTCGTGGCTGCCCTGCTCCACGATATGGCCGTCCCGCATGACAAGGATCACATCGGCCTCCCGGATGGTGGACAGGCGGTGGGCCACGATGAATGTGGTCCGGCCCTCCATCATGGTGTTGAAGGCCTCCTGGATCTTCGACTCCGTGCGGGTATCGATGGAGGAAGTGGCTTCGTCCAGGAACAGCATGGGCGGCAGGCACAGCATGACCCGGGCGATGCAGAGAAGCTGCTTCTGGCCCTGGGACAGGGTGCCGCCGTTTTCGCCGATGACGGTGTCGTATCCCTGGGGCAGTCGGCGGATGAAGCCGTGGGCGTGGGCCTGCTTTGCCGCCGCCACGATCTCCTCATCTCTTGCATTGGGGTTGCCCATGGCAATATTCTCCCGGATGGTCCCGGCCTTGAGCCAGGTATCCTGCAGCACCATGCCCACACTGCGCCGCAGCTCGCCCCGATCCATGTCCATGGTGTTCACCCCGTCCAGACGGATCGCGCCGCCCTGGGGGTCGTAGAAGCGCATGAGGAGGTTAATAAAGGTAGTCTTGCCGCAGCCCGTGGGTCCGACGATGGCGATGCGCTGGCCAGGGGTGACGTCCAGATCAAAGTCATCAATGAGGGGCTTTTCGGGAGTGTAGGAGAATTTCAAATCCCGGATCTGCAGGCCGCCCTCCATTTTTTCAGGCCGCTGGGGTTCTTCGGGTTCCGGAGAACGTGCGGGAGCTTCGATGAGTTCGAAGACACGGCCTGCGCAGGTCAGAGCATTCTGCAGCTCCGTGATGACGCCGCTGATCTCGTTGAAAGGCTTGGTGTACTGGTTGGCATAGTTCAGGAAGCTGGTGAGGTTGCCGACCGTGATACCGCCGGAAATAGCCATCCATGCGCCCACCAGACCCACGCCCGCATAGACCACAGAGTTGACGAACCGGGTGGCGGGATTGGTCAGGGAGGAGAAGAAAATGGCCTTCAGGGCGTTTTTCTCCAGCTCGGCATTGATCTCATCGAATGCCTCCATGGAATCAGCCTCGTGGCCAAAGGCCCGGACCAGCTTCAG
>JAFZDL010000096.1 GCA_017561205.1 Oscillospiraceae bacterium
CAATGCGGTGTTCTCGCAGTTCATATCAGTATTTGCAGAACAGTGCATGGAAGCCATGCCGTTCAGAGGCAGGTAGTAGTTCATCATGGAGAACATACCCTTCTTCATCTCGCCGCCGTACCAGGTGTTCAGAATGACCTGCTCACGGGAAGTCAGGTTGAACAGAACTGCAGTCTCAGAGTTCAGACCCAGCTCCTTGAAGTTCTCTACCTTAGCCTTGGAAGCATTGTAGATAACGAAGTTGGGCTCGAAGTTCTTCAGCTCTTCCTCGGAAGGCGTGATGAACATATTCTTAACGAAGTGAGCCTGCCATGCCACCTCCACGATGAAGCGGATAGCCATACGGGAGTCGGGGTTGGTGCCGCAGAACAGGTCCATAACATACAGCTTCTTGGGGCCGGACAGCTGCTTCAGAGCCAGCTCCTTACAAGCCTTCCAAGCAGCCTCGGAAGCGGGCTTGTTGTCGTTGGGGAACTCGGGGGTGTTCCACCACACGGTGTTCTTGGAAGTCTCATCCATAACGATGAACTTATCCTTAGGGGAGCGGCCGGTGTAGATGCCGGTCATAACGTTGACAGCGCCCAGCTCGGTGAGCTGACCCTTATCAAAACCCTCCAGAGTGGGATCCATCTCAGCTTCGAACAGCTGCTCGTAGGAAGGGTTGTAGACAATCTCGGTAGTACCGGTAATGCCATACTTTTCAAGGTTGATCTGCATAATTTTTCCTCCTAAAATTGTTACGCGGCAGTGCCGCAAATTTATGAATTGCAGGTGGACTTGTTTGATAAAATCCAACTTCCACCGCATACATCTTAACATATAAAAAAAAGATTGTCTATAACTTTTTTTACATTTTCGGTATTTTTTTACTGACTTTTTATCCTATTGCAAAAAAACGAAAGGCCCCCTTGCCTAAAGGGGGCTGTCAGCAAAGCTGACTGGGGGATTGCGATGGGAGCGCTGCCTGTGGCAGATGCAGCGACCTGAGCAATGGGCAGCGGTCGGCAGGAAACAAGCTTGCTTTGTCAAGCGATGTTTCTGCCGGGTACCGCAACCCGGATTCAATGTCGCAATGCGACATTATCGCCCTTTGGGCGATTATCCCTCCGTCCTCGCTTTGCTCGGCCACCTCCCTCTAGGCGAGGGAGGCTAAAAGGGAACGGCCAAAGCCGTTCCCTTTCGTAAATATTCAATTTACTTTTTTGACAACTTGAGGAACCTTTCCCAGCAGAACTGCCACAACAGCAGTAAAAATGATCTCGGGAATCATATAGAATCCGTTATACACAACAGAGTAAGTCAAACTCAGCAACGCAGGGCTGAGTGTTTCCACCAACTGTGCGCCCCAAGCGGGGAAGCCCTCTTGTGTGAAGAACCACTCCGCATAGGAGCCGAAAAGGATATAGCCAGAGAGGATGTGCATCAAATACCGCAGTCCCAAGGCAACGATCGCACCGCACATCAGGGAAATTCCGGGATTCTTGATGCGATCGCGGAACAGGCCGCCCACACCCAACACGGTAAAGGCAAGCACATAATCCAGCAGGCACATAAGCAAAGCATTGAAGATCATTGCGCCATCGCCAAAGTAGCCGGGCAGGAATGCAGCGCTTACGGTTTTTGCGCCCAAGGCCATCTCCAGTACTGCATAAACAACACCGGAGAATATGCCCCATTTTACGCCGTGGCGGTAGGAGATCAGAACCACCGGTAGCATACTGACGATGGTAAGCTGCCCACCAAAGGGCATTTCAGGGATAAGGGTTTTGGAAAGCAATTCCAGTACGATTGCAATCGCCAGAAGCATAGCGCTTTCGGTGATGCGTTTTGTTTTGTTGTTCATAACAACTACCTCCTTGCCGTTTTTAGCGGCTATGGGCAACGCGCTAATACCCACACACCCGTCATTCTGAGCGACCGAAGGGAGTCGAAGAATCTACGCATTTTTGGTGTTGCAGCGCAGATATTCGGTGCGAAGATCCTTCGACTACGGGCAGATGCCCTCCGCTCAGGATGACAAGATTGGTGGATAATAGGCTTACCCAAAATAAAATATATCGCATTGCAACCCGTCAAAGGTGCAATGCGATACAGAAGGTATCCAAAACATCTTTTCCTACGACGGTACTGACCGTATCAGGTTCACGGGTTTAGGATTGCTCCAATCTCAGCCAAAAGGCTCCCCGAAGACGAAAGTCACTATGCGATTGATGACATTATAAACACTTTGGCGGAATTTGTCAAGCCATCTCAAGGGCCAATTCCTTGCCGCCCAAAATATGGAAATGCAGGTGGAAAACGGTCTGACCTGCGTCCTTACCGCAGTTAGAAACCACCCGGTAGCCGTCCATCAAATTTTCCGTAGCGGCGATCTTGGGGATCACCTCAAAAATGTGAGCCACCACAGCGGAGTTTTCGGCATTGATGCCGTTGACGCTGTCGATATGGGCCTTGGGGATCACCAAAATATGGGTGGGTGCCTGGGGGTTGATATCCCGGAAGGCGTAAACCAGTTCGTCCTCATAGACCTTGGTGGAGGGGATATCCCCGGCGATGATTTTACAGAATAAGCAATCCATAACAGTTTCTCCTTAGAAGATAGAAAAAATAGCAGTACCGAAAATACCCACCAGCAGACCCGCCAGGACAACGCCCAGAGAAACCGCCAAAACCGTGGACCGGAAACCAACTTTCAAAAAGCTTGCACCCAAAGTGCCTGTCCAGGCGCCTGTGCCGGGCAGAGGGATGCCCACGAACAGCAACAGCGCAACAAACAAGCCCTTTCTTCCGGCTTTTTCTGCCAATTTATTGCCGGCTTTTTCGCCCTTTTCCAAACAAAAAGTGAAGAATTTGCCGATAAACTTCTTATCTGCGCCCCAAAGGAGAACCTTTCTTGCAAAAAAGTAAATAAAAGGCACGGGGAGCATATTGGCAATGATACAAATGATCAGCGCCAACAAAAAATTGTAATCTGTGCCGGGAGCGGTCGCCACAAGCATACCGCCGCGCAGCTCAATGAGCGGCACCATAGAAATCAAAAACAGGTATATATACTTGTTCATTTATGTTCTCCTTGTTGATATTCAGCTATCCAAAGGCCCCCTTGCCTAAAGGGGGCCTTTTCAGCATATCATACGCACCTGAAAAAAGCAAGAAATTCCTTAATTTCCCAACAATTTTCGGCTCAGTTCCAGCATATGGGGGTCATCCAAGCTGTTTTCCATAACCACACTGCCCGGGCCGGGATTCAGCAATCCTGCCTGCTCCAAGCACCGTTTTGTCTGCCGGGCCGTGCCGGCGCCGCCGTCCAGCAGCTGGGTCTTGTCGCCCAAAATCCTGCCGATGGTATCCTTCACAAAAGGATAATGGGTACAGCCCAGCACCAAAGCGTCCAGTTTTCCCACATAGGGCGCAAGAACATTCTTCAGCAATTCTTCCGTTTCTTTGCTGTCGGCTTTGCCGCTCTCGATGCGCTCCACCAACCCGGGAGCGCCGATTTTTTCCACAGTTGCCCGGGGAAACCGCTCCAACTGGTGGTGCAATTTTTCTTCACGCAGGGTCACCGCCGTGGCCATAATACCGATATGACCTGCAGGGAAACGGTCGGCAGCCACCTTCAGAGCCGGCTCGATACCAATAATGATTTTTTCGGGGTATTTTTCCCGAAGGATATGAATTGCCGCGGAGGTTGCGGTATTGCAAGCCACCACCAAGGCTTTCGCGCCCCGGTCAAAGAGCATTTGCGCCGCCCGCAGGGTAAGCTGCCGCACTTCCTCGGTGGTCTTTTCTCCGTAGGGGGCATTGGCAGAATCGCCGAAATATAAGTAATTTTCACCCGGCAGCAGCGCTGCCAGCTCACGCAGTACGCTGATGCCGCCCACACCGGAGTCAAATACCCCAATGGGTGCCGTTTTCATATCCTCACCTGCCTTTGTTTTTGGTCATTATAGCACAGTGCAAGCCAATTGACAACAAAGAAAAACAAATGCAAAATGTAAAATGCAAAGTGCAAAATTGCGGTGTCGGCAAAGCCGACTTATCAAAATCATTGCCGCAGGCAATCCCTTCATTTTGCATTTATCATTTTGAATTTTGCACTAAAAAAGGAGCGGCAAGCCGCTCCTTTTTTGACTTATTTTGTGCCGAAGATACGGTCGCCTGCATCGCCCAGACCGGGAACAATGTAAGCGTGCTCGTTGAGCTTCTCGTCGATGGCGGCCACATAGATGTCCACATCCGGGTGGGCATCCTGCACAGCCTTCACGCCCTCGGGGCAGCCGATCACATTCATCATAATGATCTGCTTGCAGCCGTGCTGCTTCAAAAAGTCGATTGCAGCAATGGCGCTGCCGCCGGTAGCCAGCATGGGGTCAACCACGAACACCTGGCGCTTGCCGATATCCTCGGGCAGCTTGCAGTAGTACTCAACAGGCATATGGGTCTCGGGGTCACGGTACAGGCCGATATGACCCACCTTAGCAGAGGGGATCAGATCCAGCATGGCATCCACCATACCCAGGCCGGCCCGGAGAATGGGAATGATAGCCAGCTTCTTGCCGGCTAATTTGTAGCACTTAGCCTGTGCCACAGGAGTCTGCACCATCACTTCTTCCACAGGAAGATTCCGGGTGGCTTCGTAGCACATCAGACCGGAAATCTCGCTGATCAGTTCGCGGAATTCCTTAACGCCGGTCTTTCTGCTGCGGAGGATGGACAGTTTGTGCTGAATGAGGGGATGCTTCAATTCATATACCTTGCTCATTTTTCAAAACTCCTTTTATTTCTGTTTTTCCAGCCGTTCGCGTTCGGCCTGGGAGAGTCTTAAGTAGTTAGGTGACATGCTGCCGCCATCGGGTTTTTCCCCGGAGGCAAGGACCTTTTCCGCCACCAAGGCAACACCCACCGCCCGCTGGTGACGGTGATGCTCCATGGGCAGTACCAAACCCGGTACAGTTTCTTTCAGCATATTATAACATATTTCTGCGCCATCGCCAACTAAAAAAATCGGTTTTTTGAAATTTTTTATTTTTTCTCCCAATTCTGCATAGGAAATAGCTTGGTCCTCTTCCAGCCGGGTGATTTTTCCATCTTCTGCCCGGAAGATAGCGGTGTAGGTCTGACTGCGGCGGGCATCCATAGTGGGCACGATATAACCCTGCCAAATGCCCAGGCTTTCCGCCATAGCCTCCAGGGTGGACACGCCCACGCAGGGAATTTCCGCGCCCCAGGCAAAGCCCTTGGCTGCCGCCACACCGATGCGCACACCGGTAAAGCTGCCCGGGCCGGCCGCCACCGCGACCGCAGTTACATCAGCGGGGGTCTTACCGCAGGTCTTTAACATATCTTCCGCCATCTGCAAAAGGGTTTGTGAATGGGTAAGGCCGGTATTTTGGTAGCTCTCACCCAGCAGTTTCGTGTTTTCCAAAAGGGCCACGGAGGCGGCTTTTGCAGAGGTCTCAAAGGCTAAGATCACTTGTATTTCCTCCTGTGACAGTAATACACCGGGAATCCTCACCCAGCTTTTCGATGTTTACAACAATGGGGTCTTCCAAGGCATCAATCACATTCTCGCTCCACTCCACAGCGCACACGCCGCCCCGATCCAAATAGTCCTCCCAGCCGATGTCGAACAGCTCGTCGGCAGACCGAAGCCTATACATATCAAAGTGGAACAGGGGCATCCGCCCGGAAAGATATTCATTGACGATGGTGTAGGTGGGGCTTGTCACCTGCTCGGCAGAACCCAAACCCCGGGCAAGACCCCGGGTGAAGGCGGTCTTGCCTGCGCCCAAGTCACCCCGGTAGGCGATCACCGCCCCGGGTGTCAATATTTTCGCCAGAGCCTGCCCCACCGCCTCGGTTTCAGCCGGTGAGTTTGTGATAAATTCCATAAATGCACTCCATCCATTGTCATTGCGAGGAGCGCAGCGACGTGGCAATCTCAAGATGGCAGTGTAGATTGCCACGGGCATAAATGCCCTCGCAATGACAACAAAATTTTCAATTACTATTCTTCAGCTTCTCGGCCTGGTCGGCGGTGGCCAGGGCATCGATAAGCTCATCGATGGCGCCGTCCATCACCTGGTCGATCTTGTAGAGGGTCAGACCGATCCGGTGGTCCGTCACCCGGCCCTGGGGGAAATTATAAGTGCGAATGCGCTCGTTGCGCATACCCGTACCCACCTGGCTGCGGCGCATACCGGTGACTTGAGCATCTAACTTTTCCTGCTCGATTTCATAAAGCTTGGAGGCCAGCATACGCATACATTTTTCCCGGTTCTGCAGCTGACTTCTCTCCTCCTGGCAGGCAACCACGATGCCCGAGGGCTTGTGGATCAGCCGTACCGCAGAGGAAGTCTTGTTAACATGCTGACCGCCGGCGCCGGAGGCTCGGTACACCTGCATTTCGATGTCCGCAGGATTGATTTGCACGTCTACCTCTTCCATTTCAGGCAACACCGCCACGGTAGCTGTGGAGGTGTGGACTCTGCCGCCGGATTCCGTTTCCGGCACACGCTGTACCCGGTGGACACCGGATTCGTATTTCAGGCGGGAGTATGCGCCCCGTCCGTTAATGACGAAGTCCGCTTCCTTCACGCCGCCCAATTCTGTTTCATTATAATTCATCAGCTCCACAGCCCAGCCCATCTTGGCTGCATACATGGAGTACATCCGGAACAGGCTGTGGGCAAACAGAGCGCTTTCCTCACCGCCCACGCCGCCGCGAATCTCCACGATAACACTCTTGTCATCGTTGGGGTCTTTGGGCAAGAGCAGGATCTGCAGCTTGCCGTGAAGCTCCTCCAGGGTGGCTTTTGCCTCCTGGTAGGTCTGCTGGCACAGCTCCTTCATCTCCGGGTCGCTCATCAGCTCCTGGGCATCCTGCATATCCTGTTCCGCCTGCCGGTAGGCCCGGTAGGCTTCGATGATAGGCTCTAAATCATTCCGCTCACGGAGTATCGCAGCGGCTTTTTTAGGATCGTTATAGAAATCCGGCTGCTCCGACCGGGCGCAGATCTCTTCATAGCGGCTCTCCACCGCCCGCAATTTATCCAGCATAGCTTTCTCCTTAGGTTATTAACAATACTATACCCCATTTTCTGCGCTTCGTCAAACAGTTTTGCACCCACCTCCCTACTTGTCATCCTGAGCGACCAAAGGGAGTCGAAGGATCTTCGTATCAAATAGCTACTTAGCAGTGTCGATAATGCGTAGATTCTTCGACTTCGCTCCTGCGTCGCTTCCCTCAGAATGACAGGGTTTTAGGGAAACTTAAAAATTGTCCATTGTCAATTGTCAATTGTCCATTCTTGTGTTATAATGGCAAAAAATGCTTTGGGGGTTTCCATGAAAACCTGTGTGATCTTCTGCGCAGCCGGTTTTGACGGATTGCTTGAAAATATAGATAACGCCATCGTCATCGCCGCCGACGGCGGTCTGACCCACACCGATGCCTTGGGGATCACCCCCCAGGTTGTGCTGGGGGATTTTGACTCTTTGGGCTACACCCCAAAAGGTGCCAATGTGTTCCCGGTGGAAAAGGACGATACCGACGCTATGCTGGCGGTGCGCAAGGGCTTGGAGCTGGGCTGCGACCGGTTTTTGCTCTACGGCAGTTTAGACGGCCCACGGCTTGACCATACCGTTGCCAATTTTCAGACACTGCAGTTTTTGGCAGACCACGGAGCTGCGGGCTACCTCATCGGCAAGGACCATATCGTGACCGTGGTAAAAGATGGGGAAATTACCTTCCCCGCCGAAGCTACCGGCATCATTTCCGTGTTCTGTATGGGTAAAGATGCCACCGGTGTGACCATTGAAGGTCTGCAGTACGGCTTGGAAAACGGCACCCTTTCCGCGGGTTTTCCCTTGGGGGTCAGCAATCACTTTGTGGGGAAAGCTTCCCGCATCTGCGTGGAAAGCGGCAGCCTGCTGGTAATTTATGACCGGGCAAACGGCATCAAGGCTTAGGAGGAAACTTATGCAAATTTTGTTTATGGGTATCTTTGCCGCTGTTGCGGTAGTGCTGGATCAAGTTACAAAATATCTTACCGTTACGAATATGCGTTGGTTTGTTGATTCTAAATCAAGCATAACTATTGATGCAATTGAAAAATTCCTCGCTGCATACGGCCTGACACCTGCGCAATCCGCCGCTATGCCTTATGAAAAGGCCGCCATTCCCGGCCTATTTAATTTCACGCACACCCTTAACGATGGCGCTGCATGGTCTATGTTTGAAGGGCAGCAGTGGCTTTTCGCCCTTATTTTTGTGGGCTTTACCGTGGCTGTGATCTTGGAATTCAAGAAGAATTTCCTGGGTTTTTCCACCTTTGAACATTGGTGCCTGGCAGCCGTCTATGCCGGCGGTTTGGGCAATATGATTGATCGTCTGCGATTCGGTTTCGTCGTTGATATGATTGATTTGGATTTTGGCTGGTTTAAGAGTTTCCCTATATTTAATGTAGCGGACTGCTTCATCACCTGCGGCTGTATCGCTCTTATTTTCCATCTTGTATTTTTCAACAAAGCCTTTTGGAAGGACGGAAAGAAAAAAGGCAACTAACCCCCTTTGTCATTCCGAGCCAGTTCGCAAACTGGCGTGGGAATCTCCCGGTAACAGCTTGCAATTACACACATTGTACCAGGAGATTGCCACGGCCCGTTGGGCCTCGCAATGACACAAAAGATTGGAGTTTACTATGATCTTAATCGCAGATATTCCCGGGGAGCGGCTGGATGCCTTTTTAGCCCGGGCGGCTGAGGGTTTGACCCGCTCTGCTGCCCAGCGGCTTTTGGAAGACGGCTGCGTGCTGCGAAACGGCAAGCCCGGCAAGAAAAATGACAAACTGAATACGGGCGATGAAATTTCTGTGGAGATCCCCGAGGCAAAGCCTGTGGACATCGTAGCCAAGGACATTCCTTTGGAAATCGTCTATGAAGACGACGATGTGTTGGTCATCAACAAGCCCAAGGGCCTGGTGGTCCACCCGGCAGCCGGCCACGAAGATGACACCTTGGTAAACGGTCTGCTCCACTCCCACGCAGGTAAGCTCTCCGGTATTAACGGTGAGCTGCGCCCGGGCATCGTACACCGTATCGACAAGGACACCTCCGGTCTTTTGGCGGTGGCAAAAAACGATTTGGCTCACACGGTTTTGGCATCGCAGCTGAAAGATCATTCTATGGCTCGGACCTACGAGGCCATTGTCTGCGGCAATGTAAAAAAGGACACCGGCACTGTGGATGCGCCCATAGGCCGTCACCCCACCGACCGGAAGAAAATGTGCGTCACGGAGCGTAACGGGCGCAGTGCTGTGACCCACTATGAAGTGATTGCCCGCTACCGGGGCTACACCCATATCCGCTGCCGCTTGGAGACCGGCCGCACCCACCAAATCCGGGTGCATATGGCCTATATGGGTCACCCCATTTTGGGCGACACGGTCTACGGACGAAAAAAACCGGAGCTGGGACAAGACTCCCAGTGCCTGCACGCAGGGATTTTGTGCTTTGCCCACCCCCGGGACGGTCACCCTGTGATGGTGATGGCCGATTTACCGGAATATTTCAAAAAAGTTTTGGAAAAATTAGAAAGGATGTCATAAATGGCACTTTTTTCAGATGTTTTGTTAACAGTTGACTATGACCGCACCCTCACGGGCCCCGACTCCGTTGTGCCGGAGCGGAACTGGGAGGCCATTCGTTATTTTATAGAAAACGGCTCTGCCCAGTAGGACAAAGACCACCTCACCAACCTGAAGGTAATCGATTTGGATATGTGGGCGGTTTTGGACGAGGTAGGCGAAAACCTCCCGGAAATGAATTTGGAAATTCAAGCTATGGACAACCATTATCTGCAGGATGCACCTGCGGTGAAGGTGCCGTTGCGGACGTAATTTATAAAAAATTCCGGAAATTCTCGGTATTTTGCCTTGACATATGCAATTTGTTGTGCTAATATCTTATAGCTGAATCGCTAAGAGACAGGTGGATTCGCGGGTGTAGTTCAATGGTAGAACACCAGCCTTCCAAGCTGGATACGCGGGTCCGATTCCCGTCACCCGCTCCATTCAAAATGCGCCAGTAGCTCAGCTGGATAGAGCAACTGCCTTCTAAGCAGTAGGTCAGGGGTTCGAGTCCCTTCTGGCGTGCCACTTCAAGCTACGCAGTTGGATAGGTCGTTAGCATTATATGGTTTGTAAAGTCTTTCTTGGGACTCGAACCATTTAGATGCAACAGTCCGGTGGACTGTTGCTGACACCAGTGCAAACACTGGTGGCTACCTTGATTTGTGAGGACCTTCTGGCGTGCCATTCTGATTTAGCACAACAGAATATGGTGGGTGTAGTTCAATTGGCAGAGCACCGGATTGTGGTTCCGGGCGTTGTGGGTTCGAGTCCCATTACCCACCCCAGAAAAAGAAGACAGACCAAAAGGTCTGTCTTCTTTTTATTTTAGGTGGGCTGGGGCGCGAAAATTTCAAATGCAATATGCCGGGGGAAGCCAGGTTTACACTTTCCGCAAGACGATGGCGGTGCGGTTGGGCAGGTACAGCTTGATGCCGTAATTGCCGTCCTGTTCGGTAGTGGTATACCGCTGGTGGTAGACCCGGCCAAAGCCCCCGTAGCAGAAATCGTCAGTTGACATAATTACATCGTACTCTCCCGGCTGGTCTACCCGGACAAAACAGCCGTCCATAGCATTTTCCGGGTGGAGGTTATAGGCAAAAATGCCACTGCCCTTGCGGTAAACAAGGATCTTCTTTGCATTGTCCACCCAAAGCTGGGTATCCTTTCCGGACAGCACCCGCAGTTGTTTACATAACTTTACCGCATCCCGGTCAAAGTTCTGCAGGAATTCATACTTCAGGTCGGGATTTTCTGCCAGCGACCACTGCCGGCGGCAGTAGTGATAGGACCAGCCGTTTCCCTCTCTGGGGAAGTCGATCCACTCCGGGTGTCCGAACTCATTGCCCATAAAATTGAGATACCCGTCGCCGCCAAGGGTCATTGTGAGCAGGCGGATAATTTTATGGAGCGCCACACCCCGGTCGATGGTGAGATCGGGGATATGCTTTGCCATGGAAGTGTACATATTGGCATCGCAAAGCCGGAATAGAATGGTCTTGTCCCCCACCAAAGCCTGGTCGTGGGACTCGCAGTAGCCGATGACCTTCTCCTTGGGGCGGCGAATGGTCAGCTCCCAGTAAATTTTGTGGAGATCCCAGTGCTCGTCGGAAACTTCCTTGAGAAGTTTAATCCAAAAGTCCGGCTCACCCATAGCCAACCGATAGTCAAAGCCCACACCGCCGTCCTGAATAGGCAAACACAGCCCGGGCAGAGCGGACATATCCTCGGCAATCAAAATGGCATTGGGGCTGACCTGCCGGGTCAGCTCTGTTGCCAGCTGCAGGTAGGTCACCGCGTCCACATCGGTATTGAGGGAAAAATACTTATTATAGCCGTCAAAATCCGTGCCCAAGCCGTGATCCCGGTAGAGCATGGAAGTAACACCGTCAAAGCGGAAGCCATCGAAATGGTATTCCTCCAGCCAGAATTTTAAGTTGGACAGGAGGAAGTGAATGACCTCATTTTTGCTGTAGTCAAAGCACTTCGTACCCCAGGCGGGGTGGTCGCCCCGGGCGCCCTTGTGGAAAAACTGGTAGTCGGTGCCATCAAATTCATTGATGCCCTCCCGGGTGTTGGGGCAAGCGTGGGAATGGACCACGTCCAAAAGCACCGCAATGCCCATTTTGTGGGCGGTGTTAATGAGTTCTTTCAGTTCTTCGGGCCGACCGAACCGGGAAGAGGCGGCGAAGAAATTGGTGACCTGGTAGCCAAAGCTGGCATAGTAGGGGTGCTCCATAACCGCCATAATTTGCAGGGCGTTATAGCCCAATTTCTTCACCCGGGGCAGGATGTTTTCTGTGAACTCCCGGTAAGTACCAACCTTACCTTCCTCTTGCGCCATACCAATGTGGCACTCGTAAATGAAGAGCTTTTTCTTGGGCTTAAACTTTTCATCGGTCCAGGGGAATGCTTTTTCGTCATAGATGACCGCGTTCCAGCTGTGGTCTGCATTTTGCACCACCCGGCGGGCATAGAGGGGAATGCGTTCCAGTTCTCTACCCCCGGATACCACCAAGGCCATCACCTGCTGACCGTCTTTTAGGGCATCTTTTCCCGGCAAAAACAGCTCAAAAACGCCGTTTTCTAACTTTTTTAGGGGATATTTCTTTCGCGCCCAGTTGCAGAAATCACCGGTGAGGTACACTTCCTCTGCCGCCGGCGCCCACTCCCGGTAGTACCAGCCATCTGCGGTTTTATGAAAGCCAAAGTACCTGTGGCCGTTGGCAAAATCCCGCAGGTCGCCAAGCTCTGATAACTTCTTTTCGTACAGCGCCATACGCAGGGCAATATCGTCTGCATAGGCCGTAAGGCCCTTGTCGATTTTCAAAATCTTCGGTTTCACAAAGCATGCCCCCTTTGTTTTCATAGTAGCTTTATTTTACCCAAGTGTCAAGAAAAAAACTGTCGGCCAATATAACCCCAAAAAAGCAAATTGTCATTCCGAGCCAGTGCGCACACTGGCGTGGGAATCTACAAAAGATTGCCACACCAGTGACATCGGTCACTGGTTCGCAATGACAATGAAACTAAGTCTTTTTGATAAACTTTTCCTTGCACTTGGGGCAGGTGATGGCAATTTTAC
>JAFZDL010000097.1 GCA_017561205.1 Oscillospiraceae bacterium
ATTTTGGTGCCTCCGGTCGGAATCGAACCAACGACACGCGGATTTTCAGTCCGCTGCTCTACCTACTGAGCTACAGAGGCATATAGTGGAGAGCTTCCGCTCTCCACAGATGCTTTATTTGGCGACCCGGAACGGACTCGAACCGTCGACCTCCAGCGTGACAGGCTGGCGTGCTAACCGACTGCACCACCGGGCCAAATTTGGTGGGAACAACAGGGCTCGAACCTGTGACCTCCTGCTTGTAAGGCAGATGCTCTCCCAGCTGAGCTATGCTCCCGATTCGTTCGCCAAGCGCTTTACATCTCAGCGACGTGGTTTATTATACACATAGACATAAACTTTGTCAAGCACTTTTTTAATTTTTTCTAAGCATTTTTTCTGTTGCCCGGAAATGCTCCGGGCAACAGAAAAATAAGTCAATTTTCCTTCTCCAGCTGCTCTACTTTGGCAACCAGATTCTCCAGCATATCCTTTAATCCCCGCTTGGCTAAAACCTGGGGCAGGTCAAATCCGGAACCACGGTTGCCCTCAATCAGCAGAGGGCCGTCAGGGGTGATGGCCACATCCCAACCGATGAAGTGGATCTGGTCATTGACCAAAGCTGCCTCCAGGCACATAGCCTTGATCTCCTCCCAGTAGGGCACTTCGTAGCCGTCATAGCGGATACCGGTAGCAGTGCATGCGTGCTCGTTCAGCTTCTTGTCAAGACCTGTGCCGGTAAGCTTGCCGGTTTCCATATCGATGAGCGCTGCGCTGCCGCCCATGTGGAAATTATCCGCAACACTGGTACCGGAGCCCACACGGGTAGCCGCAAACAGCAGCCAGGACTGACCCTTTGCTGCGCCGGTGATCACACGCAGAGTGTTGACACAACCGGGGCACAGCGCCTCCCACGCCGGATGCTGTTTCACCAGCTCCTCCAGGCAGGCTTTGGATTCCATAGCTTTATCAAAGAAAGCCTTTCTGTCCTCGATCTCGGCGGTAACGATCTTGGCAATACCCTCGCCGCACTGACCAATTTGGGGCTTATAGATGAACACAGGATTCCGTTCCAGGAATGCTTCAAACGCCTCATATCCGCCGTCCGGATCAAAGAAATCCCGGCGGGTGTATTTGCCGTAGTTCTTGTGGAAATTTGTCTTGTTGGAAATATAGGGAGACCACTTGATATTGGATAACTTTGTGATAACCTGATCCAGGTATCCCACGCTCACATAGGTCTTCCGCTGGGCGTGTTTTTTCTCATAAAACCGGAAGTTCAAATAGTCCTGCAGACCGGAGCCGTAGCGCAAGGTGCACACCGCGGTGTCCAGGAACATATACCAGGCCGGTTTATGGGTGGTCTTGGACAATTCCTTCAGATCGTTGTAAAACCGCTTATAATTGCCCTGGAGGGCAAAGCTGATAACTCCCATTCTATTTCTCCTCCAATTCCTTCAGCAAATCGGTGATCTGCTCAGGCGTAAAGACATATTTTTCATCGCAAAACTGACACTCCACCGGGAAGGGTTTGCCCTCCTCTATAATTTCTGCCAGTTCCTTTTTGCCCAGGCTAATGAGAGCTGCCTCTACCCGGTCACGGGTGCAGTAGCACTTATATTCCACAGGGGTGGTTTCCATAAACAGGATACCCAAATCGCCGCAGACCTGCCCCAACATTTCCTCGGGGGTAAGGCCTGCATCCAGCATCGCAGTGACGGCGCCAGCTCGCTTTATGCCATTTTCCAGCTTGTCGATGGTCTCATCGGGAGCACCGGGCAGAAGCTGCAAAATATAGCCGCCGGCCACCTTAACAGAGCAATCCGTATCCACCAGCACACCCAGCGCACAGGCAGTAGGTGTCTGCTCCGACTGGGCAAAATAGGCGGTCACATCGTCAGCAATCTCACCGGACACAAGAGGAATCGAGCCCACATATGGCTCTTTCATCTGCAGATCACGGATCACGGTCAAAGTGCCGTCACGGCCCACAGTTGCGCCCACATCCAACTTGCCTGGGTACTTTTCAACCACAGGCACATTGGGCTCATATACATAGCCACGGACATTGCCGGTGGGATCAGAAACACAGACAATTGTACCGATAGGGCCATCGCCCTTGATCTGCAGAGTCATAGAGCCGTTGTCCACCTTCTGCATATTGCCCATCATAGAAGCCGCCGTCAACGCCCTACCAAGGGCCGCTGTGGCATTGGGGGTAGTCTTGTGTATTTCTGCGCCCCGGCGCGTAAGCTCCGTGGATCGAATAGCTACAGCCTTCACAAAGCCGTCCATACTCATACCACGCACTAAATAGTCACTCATTTGATCTTGCCCTTTCTCGCTTTGAAATAGATCCGCTGTTCCCCCGGTCTGGGTTCACAAAGCTGTCTGTCAGCAAACACCTCGATATGGGTAAAGCCGGCATCTTTCAAGAATTCGGTAAGCTGCTGCCGGGAATAGGCATATTCCTCGTGGACTTCTCCACTGCGGCACCAGGTCTCCCCTTCCCGCTGGAATATATCCATTCCATAGGTGCAGATATTGGTCTTTTCATCAAATTCGCCCCGCCAGACGCAATAAACATCGTCGTCCTCGTCCAAGAAGATTTGGCCGTCCATGGCCCGGAGTTTTTCCGGGGTATTTACATCAAAAACAAAACAGCCGCCGGGATTTAATGCCTTATAAGCACGCCGAATGGCCTCCCGGCAATCGTCGGGGTTTGTGATATAATCCAGGCTATCCAAGGCGCAAACCGCCAAGTCCACGCCTTTGGGCAGATGTAGGTGCTGTAATTTTTGACAAACAAACAGTGGCCTGTTTTCCATTTCGGCCGCCTTTTGGTCTGCCTGGCAGAGCATTTCTGCTGACATATCCACACCGATCACCTGCAGGCCAAGTTCTGCCAGCAGTACGGACACTGAGCCTGTCCCACAGGCTAAGTCCACAGCGGAGCGGGGTGATAGGTTTTCCCGCTGCCAAAGCAGTTGGTAGAAATCTACCACTGCAGCATAATCCACATCCTCCGTCAGCCGGTCATAGCTGGCGGCTAACGCTTTATAAGCATCCATATTTTTCTCCTGCTTACAAAAAAGCATCCCGGACAACCGTCCGGGATGCCGCAAATGTCATATTTAACGGTTGAACAGCGTGAAGATGTCAGCATCGTCATCGGAGAAGCTGGTCTTCTTAGCGGTAGGAGCCTTGACTTCCTCTTCGGCTTCCTTGGTCTCAAAACCGGTAGCGATAACGGTCACGCGGATCTCGTCTACAAAGTCATCGCAGGAAGTAGCACCGAAGATAATGTTGGCATCGGGATTGGCAGCCTCCTGCACAATACCGGCAGCAGTCTCAACATCATCCAGGGTCAGCTCGGAAGAACCGGTAACATTCACCAGCACGCCGGTAGCACCGTTGATGGAGGTCTCCAACAGGGGGCTGGCAACAGCGGCCAAAGCAGCCTGCTCGGCCTTCTCACGACCGGAAGCAACACCCACACCCATATGTGCGCGGCCAGCTTCCTTCATAACAGCGGAAACGTCAGCGAAGTCCAGGTTGATAACAACGCGATCGGAGTAACCAACCAGCTCAGAGATGGAAACCACAGCCTGCTTCAGCACATCGTCAGCGATGCCGAATGCGTTGGCAAAAGTAATCTTCTGATCGGTAACATACTTCAGTCGGTCGTTGGGGATGATGACCAGGGAGTCAACCTTCTCATGCAGAGCGGCAATGCCAGCCTCTGCCTGGCGCATACGGTTAGCGCCCTCGAACTTGAAGGGCTTGGTAACGATACCAACGGTCAGGCAGCCAGCCTCACGGGCCAGGTCAGCCACGATGGGAGCTGCGCCGGTGCCGGTGCCGCCGCCCATACCGGCGGTAATAAAGACCATATCGGTATTCTCCAGAATCTTGGATATCTGTGCTCTGGATTCCTCAGCGGACTGACGGCCAATGTCGGGCTTGGAGCCTGCACCCATACCGCCGGTGAGCTTTTCGCCGATCTGCACCTTGTTCTTGCAGATGGACTTATTGAGGTCCTGCTTATCGGTGTTGATAACAACGAACTCTACGCCGTCCACACCTGCTTCGATCATACGGTTGATAACATTGTTGCCGGCGCCACCGACGCCAATCACCTTGATTTTAACTACGCGTTCCTGAAACATCTCGGGCATTATACGAATCCTCCTATGTATGGTTTTGCAGGCCGGTCTTGCGGCACTGCCATAATTACAATCGTACTCATACATTGTAACGCAAAAAAGTCATTCGGTCAATAGAAAAATCTAATTTTTCGGCAAAGATTTTCAATTTTTTGTGTCAGAACTGTTATCAAACAGCACTTCTGCGGGGTGGGTTGTGAAACTGGCATCCAGATAGCCCTGGTCATAATCGCCCAATTTCTTGATAACGGCTTTCACCGAGGCGATTTTGTAGTCCATTTTGGTGTTGTCGCCCAGGTTTATGCGGAATCGATCTTCATAAACCAACGTCAGCCTCGACAGGTCAGACACATCCACGGAATCCACATTGCCCATCACGCCGTTTTTCTCCAACGCACCAATCAGCTGGAGGGCATTTTCCAGCAGCGCCTTTCCTGCTACAACAGGCAGCGCCGGGGCATCGGTGGGTGTGGTGGTCGCAGCCTCGCTGGCTACAGCCTGCTCCCCTACCATCGCTCCCTGCAGCTTCACACCCAAAATCTGTGTGTGGCTCTTCACTGCTGCAGCATTGGCCTTATCGATAATGCGGCCTTCCGCATTCAACAGCCACCAGTTAGACATGGTGTCGGAAACTGCGTAAGCAACGGACCGCTCCTTGATTTCAATATGCACGGTATCCGGCAGTTTTATTCCCACGCGAACACTGTCAACATAAGGAAGTTTCTTACAAACCTTAGCGCCGATCTTGGCTTTGCTCAGACCCAGCAGGCTATCACCGTCCCGCACGCCGGAAGCCTCAGCCACATCCCAGGCCGTATATTTCTCCGCACCGGCAACAAGGATCTTTGTGCTGTCCACCTTGAAGAAGATAGACATACCCGCAAACAGCGCCAAAACCACCGCAGCTGCCGTTGCCAAACGCAGCAGAAATCTATTGCGGTTAAAGGGTTTTGCCGGTGTATATTGGATCTGAGATTCCTTTTTCTTTACCGAGGCCTTTTTACGGCGGGGTGGATTACCGGTATTCTTTCTTCTGTTATCCATGGTGTTACTCCTATTTCTTTATCAGCTGCTCCATCACAGCACACAGCCGTTCCCCACTGTCCGGCACAGAAATGCCGTACAGGGCTTTGCGCATTGCGTTATATTTGTTGGTATCCGCAAGCAGTTCCGTGATCTGCCTGTAAAGCTTTTCCGGGGTGGCATCCTGTTCCAGCAGGACTATCGCGCCTCCCTGAGCTTCCATGGCCCGGGCGTTTTTCTCCTGGTGATTGTCCGTCACATTGGGTGAGGGAATCAACACGCAAGGCGTACCGGATGCGGCAATCTCGCTACAGCTGGATGCGCCTGCCCGGCTGATGATCACATCTGCCGCTGCCATTATGGTAGGCATATTGTAGATATACTCCTGCATTTGGATCGTGGGGCATTTTCCCAGGTCCACACCCTGCTCTTTCACCCGATCCGGCATCCAGCTCCAACCGTAGCTGCCAACTGCGTGGATATGCCGGAAAGGAAAGCCGTTTTTCTGTTCCAAAGCAAAGAGTTTTGCTGTCAGTTCATTCATGGCCCTTGCGCCCTGGCTGCCAAAGGCAGACACCACCAAAGGCTTATCGTCCATACCCAGTTCCTTGCGGGCATCGGTCTTTTGTGTATAGATAAACTCCCGACGGACGGGCATACCCACCACTTCCACTTTTTCCGGGTGGGGATAGTATTTCGCACTTTCCGGAAAGCAAACCAACACCTTATCTGCCCATTTTGCCGCCATACGGGTGGTAAGGCCGGGCATTGCATTGGCTTCGTGGACGCAGGTTGGGATCTTCAGCTGCCGGGCTGCCCGCAAGGCGGGAAAGCTGGCATAGCCGCCGGTACCCACTACCACATCTGCATCAAAATCCCGGATGATCTTTTTGCACTTTCTCACAGCTAAAAGGACACTTTTTATGGCTCGATAATTATTCTTAATGGCCGCCGGAGAAAAGCTCCGCTCCAAGCCGAAGGCAGGCAACACTTCCAAGGGGTAGCCAGCCTTGGGCACCAGCTCCTCCTCCATATTGCCCCGACCGCCGATAAAAAGGATCTTGCTGTCTGGGTGACGTTCTTTCCATATATTGGCAACCGCAATGGCTGGGTTGATGTGGCCGCCCGTGCCACCGCAGGTAAAAATCACATTCATATTTCTTCCTCCTGTTGCGCCGCTGCATTGCGGTATCGGGAGACACTCAGTACGATCCCCATTTCCGCCAAATTCACCGCCAGTGCCGTTCCTCCATAGGAGAAGAAAGGCAGCGCAATGCCGGTAGAGGGCAGCAAATTGGTCACAACACCTAAATTGAGAATCACTTGCACAGCGATCAGACTCACAAGGCCCGATGCCAAAACTGTTTGGAATCGGCTGGCGCCGTGGAGGGCTATCCAATACCCCCGCAGGATCAGCGCAGCAAACAAAATCATAATCAAAACAGCCCCAAAAAGGCCCAATTCCTCACAAACTATGGCAAAAATATAATCATTATACTGAAAAGGCAGGTACAGATATTTCTGTCTGCTTTTCCCCAACCCCAAACCAAACAAGCCACCGGAGCCGATGGCATAGAGGGATTGGAGAATTTGATAGCCTGTATCGGACGGGTCCTGCTCTGGGTGCCGCCAGGCCGTGACCCGGTCCCCGGCATAGCCCATAAGGCTTACATACACCGCAACGAACAGTCCCGCTGCCCCTGCTCCGGCTAAAAGCCATTTGGGGTGGGTACCGGCTACGAACATCATAACCACCGCCACCATACCCATGAGCATGATGGCAGACAGGTGCTTTTCCAGCGCCAAGGGAACCAAGATTCCAAGAAGCGCTGCGCCAAACCCCAGCACACCGAAGCTGAATTTCCGGGCTTTATTTCCAAAATCCCGGGTCAACTTGGCAAACAGCACGATAAGGGTGAATTTGGCGATCTCCGAGGGCTGAAACTGGATACCGCCAATGTTGATCCATCGTTTTGCCCCATTGACGGATTGTCCAAACAGCAGCACCGAAAGCAGCAGCGCAATACTGATGCCGTAGAGCCACCAGGCCCATTTCAGCCAAAACTCCGGCGGAATCCGGCTTGTGATCACCATAGCACCCAATCCAATCAAGGCGCACAGGCCCTGTTTTTGCAGATACCGGGTGGATTGGGTATAGCCGGTATCGTAATGACTTTGGGCATAGCTTGCTGAGTACAGCATTCCCAGGCCCACTGCCAGCAGAAGCAGTAGTAAAAGTAAAAAAGGAATATCAACACCTTCACGCATCTTAGGGTTACCAAGATGCCGGTCCTCTTTGGCATACAGAAGCTTCTGCAATGCCAACCATCCTTTCTGTTAACTGATATGTCCTTTTACACCGAACCAGGCCACCACGCACAGTAAAGCGGTCAACACGGTAAAGACAATGACGATCTTCTCCTCTTTCCAGCCGCACATTTCAAAATGGTGGTGGATAGGAGCCATCTTAAACAAGCGCTTGCCATGGGTCAGCTTAAAATAACCCACCTGCAAAATCACCGAAAGGGTTTCCACAATATACACAAAGCCTACCAAGACAAGCACCAGGGGCATATCCAGCGCAAATGCCATACCGCAGACAATGCCGCCCAAAAACAAAGAGCCGGTATCGCCCATAAAGACCTTGGCAGGGTGCCAGTTATAGAACAGATAGGCAATCAGTCCACCCACCATTGCTGCCGGCAACAGGGCCAAATCCCATTTCTTCATAGCTGCTGCAGCGACAGTAAAGAACACCATCACAGGAATCGTAACACTGCCGCACAGACCGTCAATACCATCGGTGAGATTGACCGCATTGACACAGCCCACGATCACAAACATAGCAAAGAAGATGTAGGCCATGGGGTGAATATGGACAGCTTTGTTTAAAAACGGAATATACAGATCGCTGGTCATACTGCCCTCTAAGTACAGCAGGTACAGGTACAGGGCAGAAACAGCCATTTGCAGCATTGCCTTTTGCAAGGCAGTCAGGCCCAAATTGCGCTTAAATTTCAGCTTAAAAAAGTCATCCAAGAATCCAACCAAGCCAAAGCACAGGCCCAAAATCAGCACATAAAATGCTGTTTTTTCCTCCATAAAGGGCAAGCATAGCACCAGGCACAGCACTGCCGAGATAATAAACATCAAACCGCCCATCATGGGGGTGCCTGCCTTGTTATTGTGCCAGGTAGGGCCGATTTCCCGGATGGACTGACCTGCCTTCAGCGCCCGCAGAACCGGGAGCAGAAAATATCCAATTACGCCGGTGAACACCAGCGATGCCAGCGCTGTCATACATACTCTCAGCATAACTATCCTTTAATCCTCCAAAAATTTCTCCAGGACCTTTTCCATTTGCATACCACGGCTGCCCTTGAACAGCAGAACATCCCCGGGCTTTGCCATCTGCTTCAGCGCCTGCACCAGCTTCTCCTTGTCGGTAAAGGCTCTTGCCATATCCTGGGACATACCACCGGTAATTGCGCCGTAGAGTAACCGCAAGCTATGGTCGCCGTAGGCAAGGAGCATATCTGCCATTTCTGCGGCAACTCTGCCAATCTTATAGTGCTCTGCATCGGAGCAGACGCCCAATTCCAGCATATCCCCCAGCACCGCCACACGGCGGCCTGCCCGGTTGCCCAGCACAGTCAGGGCTGCCGTCATGGACTCGGGGCCTGCATTGTAGCAGTCGCTGATGATTGTATAGCCGTTCTTTTCATAAATCTCCTGGCGGCCCTCCATATTCCGGAAGGTGCTTAAGCTCTTTGTGATATTCTCAGGGGCAACACCCATCTGAACACCCACTGTCACAGCAGCCAGCGCATCCAGGATATAATGTTCGCCCTCCAGGTTCAGCGCCACAGGAATCGCTTTCCCCGCTGCGTTGGCTGCAAAGGACAGTCTGTCCGCCTTTTGGCAAACATCGCTGCCTGTTACATCCGTTTCCGGATTCCGCACACCGAAGTATACAGCTCTCGCTTGCAATTCCGTACGCTGATTCCACAGAAGCGGATCGTCGCCGTTGAGAATGATGGCGCCATCTGCAGGCATACCCTCCAAAATCTCCAGTTTTGCCTTCAGAATGCCTTCCATAGAGCCAAGGTGCTCAATATGCATCGTGCCGATATTGATGATAACAGCCAGGTCGGGCTTGCCGATGGATGCCAGATAAGCGATCTCCCGGAAATGGTTCATACCCATCTCCAGCACCGCAACCTCTGTGTCCTCCGGCATTTGAAGAATCGCCATGGGCATACCAATGTCGTTGTTGTGGTTTGCAGGGGTCTTGCTCACCTTATAGGTACTTTCCAGCACCGCAGCCACCATTTCCTTGGTGGTGCTTTTTCCCACAGAACCGGTGATACCAACCACCTTCATACCGATGCGTTCCCGCTCACCCCGGGCAATTTCGCCCAAAGCCAAGCGGGTATCCTTTACCACGATGGCAGGAAAATCCCCGTCGCAGTGGGTGCAAAGCACCGCAGATGCGCCCTTTTGCAAGGCAGTGGGGATAAAATCGTGACCGTCACGCTCTCCCTGTAAAGCAATGAAGAGCTGGCCTTTTTCAATCTTTCGGCTGTCATTGTTTGCGCCCAAGAAGGTAATATCTTTATACTTAGGGTCCACAGAGCCACCGCACCACTGGGCGGCCTGGGCCAAGGTAATTCTACCCATTATCCATTCCTCGTTTCTGCCAGGTAAGCAGCCACCACTTCACGCTCGTCCAAATGGTGCTTCACGCCGCAGATTTCCTGGTATGTTTCGTGGCCTTTTCCTGCCAATACAATTATATCATTCTTTTCCGCAATGTCCATAGCATATTGGATAGCTTTTGGACGATTTTCAATCACTTTATAGGATTTTTTTGCAGAATCTACACCTTTTAGAATATCTTCAATGATCTGCATAGGATCTTCTGTCCGGGGATTATCGGAAGTAATGATGGCAATATCCGCAATATCTGTGCCAATTTTGCCCATAATGGGGCGCTTGATGGGATCCCGGTCTCCGCCACAGCCAAAGACCGCGATCAACCGACCCTTGCAGTAATCTTTTACAGAGCTGAGAACATTGAGGAGGCCATCGGGGGTGTGGGCATAGTCGATAAGGATTGTATAGTCCTTTCCGGGGGTGGGAACCACCTCTACCCTGCCCTTCACGCCCTTAGCAGTTTTCAACGCTTCAGCAGCATCCTGCAAAGAAATACCCAACTGCAATGCGCAGCCCAAAACCGTCAAAGCATTATACACTGTGAATTTACCGGGAATGGGCAAGCGCACAGGCACTTTTTCATTTCCATATGCGGCAGTAAAGGAGATGCCGTCGGAGAGCAGTTCCAGGTTTTCTGCCCGCAGCTGAGCGGCATTCTTTACCGAAGTAGAAAGCACCGGGCAGGTTGCTTTTTCCGTCATTTGGGCAAACCAGGCGTCATCGCAGTTGGCAACTGCCTTGTCGCAACGGGAGAAAAGCTCCGCCTTGGTACGGCAGTAGTCTTCCATGGTCTTGTGGAAATCCAAGTGGTCTTCCGTCAGATTGGTAAAGGCCGCCACGGCATAGTGCAGCCCCGCCACCCGGTCCAGAGCAATTGCGTGAGAGGACACTTCCATAATCGCATACGTGCAGCCACCGTCCCGCATTTGGGCCAATAGGGCTTGCAGTTCAAAGCTCTCCGGGGTGGTACGCTCTGTGGGAATAGACACATTGCCGATCATATTCTCCATGGTGCCCATGAGGCCCACCTTTGCGCCCAGCACCTGCTCCAAAACGTGCTTCAGAAGCAGCGTGGAGGAGGTTTTTCCGTTGGTGCCGGTAATGCCGATCAACTTCATTGCCTTGCCGGGATGGTCATAGAAATTCGCGCCGATCTGGGCCAAAGCCAGCCGGTCATTTTCCACTTGAATGTGGGGGATCTCCGCCTCCTGGGGCTTGGCAGTTACTACTACCGCAGCGCCCTTTTCCAGGGCCATAGGGATGTATTTATTGCCGTCGGTAGCAAAGCCGGTGATGGCTACGAACATACAGCCGGGGGTTACCTTCCGGGAGTCATAAACGACCTCGGTGATATCCATAGAAAGGGAAACATTTCCCTTAAGCACTTTCACATCAGACAGCAATTTTTCTAATTTCATAGGTGTTTCTCCTTTAATCGGCTGCTTTCAGATCTGCAAAGCTAAGTTTTATAGTCGTTCCCACAGGAACTTGGGTATCTTTCGGATGGGATTGGGCGGTGACCTGGGCATTCATTGCATTGTTTCCGGTCACCAAAATATACAGCCCCAAAAGTCCGGCGGCATCGCTGGCCTGCTGGCGGGTCATCCCCGCAAAGTCCGGGACAGTTACAAGCCGCTGCTCTGGCTCTTCTCCTAAATAGAGCAGGACCTGGCTGTTTCCGGGCACGACGCTGCCGGGATTGGGAATTTGACCGGTTACAGTTTCCCCCGTACCCACTGTTTCAGCGGTAATACCAAGGGCTTTTAACTGTTTTTTCGCATCTGCAAGGGTAAGGCCGGTGTAATCCTCCACGGTCACTTCCCTGCCGGCCGCATCCTCGGGGCTGTAGTTTCTCTTTACTTCCAAATAGGGCAGGATATCGCTCATCACAGCCCCCACAGTGGGAGCCGCCATCACACCGCCGGAAATATAGATGCCGGTACTGCGCGACGGCGTATCCAGTGCCACAAGTACAATATACTCCGGATCGTCCATGGGCGCAACCCCTACAAAGGAGACAATTTTATCCTGCACCCGCTGGCCACTCTCATCAAACACATCTATTTTCTCGCTTGTTCCGGTCTTTCCACCGATGGAAAAGCCAGCCACCTGGGCATTTTTGGCTGTGCCTTCCTCCACAACGGACTGCATCAGCTGGCACATAGTTTTAGAGGTTTCTTCCTTAATGACCTGTCGCAAAACTGTAGGTTCCTGCTGCAATACTGTATTCCCGTCGGCATCAATTACTTCGGAGACCATATAAGGCTCCAACAGATAACCGCCGTTGACCACCGCTGCGATTCCTCTGACAAGCTGCAAGGGTGTGAGCTTAAAGGTCTGGCCGAAAGAGCCGGAGGTCAGGGATGCCGTTCCCCATTTATCGGTATCCGTCACCAATTCTTTGGAGAAAAAGACGCCTTTACTTTCCCCTGCCAGGTCGATACCGGTTTTCTCCAAGATGCCAAAGTTTTTCACATAATCGTAAAACCGCTCGCCGCCCAGCTTGAGGGCGATATGGGCAAAGGCCAAATTGCAGGAATTCTGCAAGGCCTGGGGTGTTTTCTGTGCACCGTGGCCGGTGGAGCGCCAGCAGTGCAGCAGCTGTGCTCTGCCCGGGATATGCTCCGAACCGCCACAGGAAAAGGCCGTGTCCAAAGTGATCGCGCCGCAATCCAAAGCCGCCGCCATGGTCATCACCTTAAAGGTAGAACCGGGCTCATAGCCATCGGAAATGCAGCGGTTTCGCCATTGTTTCAAAAGGGCTGTGTTTAATAAGCTTTGATACAGCTCTTTTTCTTTTTTATAACCCTCAGAACCTTCCGGAAGCAGCATATATTTTGTCCGCTGCTGTTCCAGCTCCAACGTCATTTGGTGGTCTTGGACTTCCATATAGTTATTGGGATCATAGCTTCCCAGGGTTGCCATTGCCAGGATCTCACCGGTTTTGACATGCATCACCATACCAAACGCGCCGTTTTTTACATCGTATTTGGCAATGGCTTCCTCCATCCGTTTTTCCAGGCATGCCTGCACGGTCATATCCAAGGTCAGCACGACACTGTCGCCCTGGCGGGAGGCGATGTAGTTTTCATAGGAAAAGGGCATATCCATTTCGTTATTGCCCTTGGTGGTGATCACGCTACCCTTTGACCCCTCTAAGTAGCTGTTATAAGCCGCCTCAATACCCTCAGAACCGGTGTTGGAGGCGTTTGTAAACCCAATCACCTGGGCAGCTAAGCTACCATAGGGGTAATAGCGTTGAGAATTAGGCTCTATATGGATACCGGAAATACCCTCGGCATTGATATAACTGCGGATCAAGGCCGCGGTTTCTTCATCAATCCGGGCTGCGATCTGCTTATAGCGCATTTTGGTATCCCCTGCCTGCTCTGCAATCCAGGCAGGATCCAAATCCAAAATCTCTCCCAATTTGGCGGAAACCGCGGAAATGTCCGCTTTGGACTGTTTTAGTTCGTGAGGATCCAAGTACACGTTCTCCACACTCTGGCTACAAGCCAAAATGTTCATATTCCGGTCGTAAATAAACCCCCGGTCCGCTGTTACCTGGGTGGTGCGGGTCTGATTCCGCAGCGCCAGGCGGGCATAATAGTCATAATCCCGAACCATCAGATTAAAAAGCTGCACCGTCACCGGTACAAATGCCAGTACACCCAGCAGAATCGCAACGATGCCAATTCTCCTGTGCTGGCCGGTATCCTTACGGATACGATTATACTCCCGCTTTTTGGTTTTTTTTGCCATATTATCCCGACCTTCCTAAAAAAGGGCAGCAAGGGAATCCCTCGCCGCCCATTGCAGCCTTATTTTAGTGTATTGGTCGGGATACAAGCTTTATGCAAACAAACTTGTTAAAAGTGTTTCCGATTGCTTATTCGGCAGGCAGTTCCAGCTGAATCACGGTGTGGGCAACTTCCTCCTTGGGAACCATACCCAAAGCCAAAGCGGCCTCCTCGATTTCTGCCAAATCGCATTTGCCCTCATATTGGGTACGAAGGCTCTCATTTTCCACACGGAGGGTTTCCACATACTCTACCATAGTAGCAGCCTTTTTCTGCTCGGTCTGCAGTGAGGAAAATCCCACCAGCACAGAAACCATCATAGAAACTGCCACCACAGTACCAAACAGAGCTACAGGATCCAAATAGATCTTGATCCGCTTCTGCTTTACCTTTGTCCGGGGCAGCGCTGGAGTGTGCAAAGGAATCACAGGCGCAAGCTTTCTGGCTGCAGTGCCCGGCGTATAATATTGTACATACTGGGCCTTTATCTGTGCCATAGTGCTTACTCCCTTCTGTTATAGTCTTTCGCAAACCCGCAGCTTTGCGCTCCGGGAACGAGGATTCACTTCCAGTTCCTCATCCGTTGCCACAATGGGCTTACGGCTGATAATCTTCACAATGGGTTTCTTGCCGCATACACATACGGGGAAATTGGGCGGGCAGGTACAGCCCTTGGCTGCCTCTGCCATTGCATTTTTTACGATTCTGTCTTCCAGAGAATGGAATGTAATCACTGCCAACCGTCCGCCGGGATTCAGCAGCGGAATGGCATCTTGCATTGCCTTTTCCACAGAGCCAAGTTCATCATTCACCGCAATGCGGATAGCCTGGAAGCTACGCTTTGCAGGATGTTGCTTTTCCCGCAGCGCCTGGGGAGGCATCGCGGAGCGGATCACATCCACCAGCTCCAAGGTGGTTTCAATAGGTTTCTCCTCCCGACGGCGGCAAATTGCCGACGCAATTCGGGGAGCATATCGCTCTTCGCCGTAGTCAAAGAGAATGCGTTTCAGTTCATCCTGGGACCAGGTGTTCACTACTTCATAAGCGCTAAGCTTGTCCTGGCTGTTCATACGCATATCCAGAGGCGCATCTGCCATATAGGAAAAGCCCCGCTCTCCATCGTCAAGCTGAGGAGAAGACACACCCAGATCAAGCAAAATACCGTCTACACCGGGAATGCCCAAATTCTCCATCACCTGCTTCATTTTGCAGAAATTGGAGTGAACCAAAGTGACGCGGTCTTTATACGATTCCAGTCGTTTGCTGGAAGCTTCCAATGCAACCGGGTCCCGGTCAATACCGATGAGCTTGCCGGTTGTTAATCGCTGCACGATATGACTGGAGTGGCCGGCGCCGCCTAAAGTGCCGTCAACATAGATGCCGTCGGGTTTGATGTCCAAGCCCTCCAGGCATTCCTCCAAAAGCACCGAAATATGGTGAAAGTCTTTCATAGACCAATGGCCTCCAAAGATGCCAGGAGCTTTTCGGGGGTAAGGTTCTCTGCCTCAAAGCTGCGGAACTCTTCTGCGTCCCAAATCTCTGCCTGTCCGGCGCGACCCACGATCATCACATCTTTGCTGATACCTGCATAGTCCAGCAAAAACTGCGTCAAGCCAAAGCGGAACTGCTTATCGGGGTTGCACTCGGTGGCATTCATAAAGATGAGGCTGGTGGCTGCGGAGCGCTGAGAAATGGGAAGGGTGTTGTAGTTCTGACTGAGTGTGTCCCAATCTGGGGCAGTGTACACAGTCAGACAACGGTGACCGCAATTGACACCCAGGGTCACATAGAAATCCTGGCCCAGCTCTGCACGCAGCTTAGCAGGCACGAACAAACGATTCTTCTCGTCCAACTTCGCCGGGTATTTACCTATCATTTGCGCTCACCTCCTCCATTTTGCTCCACTTTACTACCATTTTGCTCCATTTACTGATAGTATAAACGATGATTTTCCAAAAATCAACACTTTTCTTTGATTTTTTTCAAAAAATTTTGCCGAAAATACCATAATTTTCTAATTTTAGAACGCTTGTTCTAAAATTAGAACAAGCGTTCATCACAAGACTGGAAAACCAACTTCCCTTCTTCCAGTTTTCCTTTTATTTTTGCGGGCTTTTTGGCGCAGCTCAAAAGGTATGCCGCCAAAGGCCCTTCCACCTGCTCCTGAACCTGTCGACGGATTTGCCGGGCGCCACCCTCTTTTTTGCTTTTTGTTGCCAGCTCTGCTGCAAGCTCTTGAGGTAGAATCAGCTGCATTCCCATTCCGATCACCCGTTCCTGCAGTTGGTGTAAATATTTTACAGCAATTTTTGCCATTGTATCCTGCTGTAGCGCATCGAAAGGCACTACCGCATCCAACCGTCCCAAAAATTCCGGAGAGAAATGCCGGCGCAATGCTTCCTTGGTCTGGCCCTCTCTGCCCTCAGGCTGAAAGCCCAAGCCGTCACTGCGGTGTTCTCCACCCAAATTGGAGGTCATTACCACGACGGCATTGCGGAAGCTGACCCTGCGGCCCGCAGAGTCCGTCAGCACGCCCTCTTCCATAATTTGCAGCAAGATACCTGTCACATCCGGATGGGCCTTTTCCACCTCGTCCAACAGCACCAGGCAGTAAGGTCTGCGGCGGACAGCCTCGGTGAGTTTGCCGCCCTCCTCATAGCCCACATAGCCGGGAGGGGCGCCGATCAGTCTGGCAACGGTATGCTTTTCCATAAACTCCGTCATATCCAGCCGGATCATAGCCTCCCGGCTGCCGTAAAGCTCCTGCGCCAGCACCCGGCACAGCTCGGTTTTGCCCACCCCGGTAGGGCCGGAAAGGAGCATAGTCGCCACCGGGCGGTTCTCCTCCCGGATACCGCTGAATCCCCGGCGCAGACACTCCGCCACCTGGGACACCGCCTTATCCTGGCCGATGATTTCCTTTTCCAGTACACTTTCCAATTTTAACAAGATCTCCCGGCGGCTGGCAGTGAGCCTGCCCACCGGAATCCCCGTCCGGGCAGACACCGCCCAGGCAATATCCCTGGCGGTGACGGTCTTGCTCCGCCTTCCCTCGCTCCCCCGTACAGTCAGCCGCTGCATTTTATCCCGTAGCTGGGCAGCCTTTTCATATCGGCTCTCCCGGATAGCCTCCTGCAATTCCTCTTCCAACAGCTGCCGCTGGTTATTGCCAACGGCATATAATTCTTCCATCCGGGCGTGAGATGCGCCTTCGTCCAAAAGATCAATGGCCTTATCCGGCAGATAAAGATCCGGCAAATACCGCACTGACAGCCGCACCGCTTCCTGGACAGCCTCCTCAGAAATGCGGATATGGTGGTGTCGTTCCAATCCCGGCTTTAGGCCGTGGAGAATGGCAAGGGTGGCATCCTTATCCGGCTCCTCCACCATCACCGGCCGGAATCGTCTGTCCAAAGCCGGGTCTTTTTCAATGAATTTCCGGTATTCCTCTAAGGTAGTAGCTCCCAACATTTGCAGTTCTCCTCTGCCCAATGCCGGTTTAAAAATATTGGCCGCGTCGATTGCACCCTCTGCAGCACCTGCGCCTACGATGGTATGCATTTCGTCTACGAAGAGGATCACATCCCCGGCACGGCGGATTTCCGCCAGCACATCGCGCAGCCGTTCTTCGAACTCACCCCGGTACTTGGTGCCCGCCACTAAATTTGCCATATTTAAACTATAAAGCTTCTTGTTTTTCAGTTGGGGCGGCACAGTGCCCGCCGCCATCCGCTGGGCTAAGCCTTCCGCAATAGCGGTTTTTCCCACACCTGGTTCCCCTACCAGGGCGGGGTTATTCTTATTCTTTCGGCTCAAGATGCCGATAACCGTATCAATCTCTTTTTCCCGACCGATTACCGGCTCCATGGAGGATGCTTTGAGTACCAAATCCTCGCTGAACTGTTCTAAGAGCTTCGTTGCAACCGCCTCCTTCTGCACATTTTCCGTTTGTCGTCCCAGGGTATCCACAGCCTGGTGAAACAGCTCCTCTGTGTCCACGCTCCCCAAAATCAGCAGTTCCCTTGCAGCGGATTTTTCCTGCCGGAGCATGGAAAGCAGAATATGCACCGGCTCTACCCGGGTGCTGTGCTGAATGCCCGCCTCCCGGCCCGCTTCCTGCAAGATTCTCCGCATCTGCATAGAAAACCCCTGGGGCAGCGGCAAGCCCGGTGTGCCCATACCGTACAAGACCGCTGCGATTTGTTCTGTCAGTTTCGGATCTACGCCCATTTGACGCAGCAGATTCCCGGTCATATCTGTTTGCCGGGACATCGCCAGCAACAGATGGGCCGAGCCCACATAGCCGTGTCCAAAATCCCGGGCAATATGGGCAGCATGCAGCAAAAGCTGCTGGGTTTGCCCGCTGTAACGCATAAGTACCACCTGCCTCGGAGGAAATTCTCCCCGTGGCCTATGAAAAATATACGACTGATTTTCAAAAAAACCATTGCATTTTGGAAAATCCGTGTTAGAATATAAATACGCTCCCATACAGGAGCACACAACAATACATAAATTGGAGGGAAAATCATGGCTTACAAGATTACTGATGCTTGCGTTAAGTGCGGCGCCTGTGCTGATAACTGCCCCGTAGAGGCTATCTCCGAAGGCGACGAGACTTATGTCATCAATGCTGATGTTTGTGTCGATTGCGGCAGCTGCGCTGATAACTGCCCCACTGAAGCTATCGTAGAAGGCTAATTCTCCGATCTTGCTGTCAGCCTGCGTGCTCAGACACGCAGGCTGATTTTTTACCTTTAGGTGATATTATGGAATACTTACATAATGGATTCACATTGTCCCTTTGCGAAGGGGCTTTCCCCTTAAGTACCGACTCTATCGCATTAAGCGGTTTTGTGAAGCTGCCCCGGCAGGCCAAGGTATTGGACTTAGGTTCCGGGTGCGGAACGCTGGGGATGCTGCTGTGCGCAAGCGACCCAAACTGCACGATTACCGGTGTGGAGATCGACGAAAAAGCACATCTTACCGCTTTAGAAAACGCCCGTGCCAACAATATTGAGTCCCGTCTTAGCAGTATATGCGCCGACCTGCGAACCCTCCACTCTTTTCTTGCGCCCGGCAGTTTTCAGGTCTGTGTGTCCAACCCGCCCTACTTCTCCGCCGGGCAGGAAAGCGCCAACTCCAACGCCCGTCATCAGCTGGATTGTGATTCTGACGATCTTTTCAAGGCCGCTGCCTGGGCTTTGCAGTATGGCGGTGACTTTTTCCTGGTACACAAACCGGAACGGCTTGCTGAGCTTTGCGCCTGCGCCGTAAATCACAAGTTGCAGCCTAAACGGTTACTGCTCCTGCGCCATAAACCGGCTGACCCCATTGCCCTTGTGCTTTTACAATGCCGCAAGGGCGGAAAAACCGGTCTTATTATCGAAGAAGAATATCTGCAAGAAGCAGACGGTAACCCTTCTGCACATTATCGAAAGCTATATCACATTTAGGAGGCTATACTATGCCCGGAATGTTATATTTAGTCCCCACGCCTATCGGAAATCTTTCCGATATTTCCATCCGCTGCAAGGAAACCTTGGAAAATGCGGATTTTATTGCCGCTGAAGATACCCGTGTTACCCTGAAACTGCTAAACCATCTTGGCATCAAAAAAAGCCTCATTAGCTACTACGAGCATAACAAGGCTTTTAAGGGTAGCCGCATCGTGGAGCGGATTTTAGCCGGCGAAACCTGCGCATTGGTTTCTGACGCGGGCAGCCCCGCCATTTCCGACCCCGGCGAAGATTTGGTAAAAGAATGCGCCCAGGCAGGCATCACCGTCTGCGCTATTCCCGGACCTTGCGCTGCCATTACGGCACTGAGCATTTCAGGACAGGCTACCGGCAGATTTTGCTTTGAGGGTTTTCTCTCCACAGCAAAAAAGAGCCGCCGGGAGCATTTGGAAGCATTAAAAACCGAGCAGCGGACAATGATCTTCTACGAAGCCCCCCACAAGCTTTTGGCCACTTTGGAATCTATGGCTGAAGTCTTTGGCGGGGATCGCCCCATCAGCCTTTGCCGGGAGCTGACAAAGCTTCACGAAGAGGTGATTCGCACCACGCTACAGGAGGCAATCGACCTGTACAATCAGCAGCCCCCCAAGGGCGAATATGTACTGATCGTTGCCGGTGCTGAGCCTGTGGTAGAGGAAGCCGCCACACCCGAAGATGCTGCGAAGCGAGTTGCCCAGTTGGTAGAAAGCGGTATCAGCCGCAAGGACGCCATCAAGCAGACCGCCCAGGAACTGAATTTGCCGAAAAACGTGGTATATGATGCCGCGTTGAACATTTGAAATATCCCTCCCGGACAAAGCATAGGCTTTCATTAACCAGCGAGGAGATTGCCACGCCAGTTTGCGAACTGGCTCGCAATGACAATCGACTGGGTGAGCACACTCTGTCCGGGAGGGATTTTTATGGTTATGAGTTGGATCTGGACAGGGATGGTGGCTGTTTCTTTCCTCGCAGCTGCCTTTTTAGGCAACGGCGGGGCACTTTCTGCCGCCATCCCCCAAGGGGCTCAAGAAGGCTTACTGCTGGCAATATCCTTGGCCGGGTCGATTTGCCTGTGGACTGGGGTCGGGAAGCTTATGGAACATGCCGGACTGACAGGCCTACTTTCCAAATTGCTTAGACCGCTGTTGGGGCGGTTATTCCCTTCCGCAAAGAAAGATGTCCATTTAGAAAACTGTCTGAGCGCCAATGTGTGCGCCAATTTTTTAGGGCTTGGCAATGCCGCCACGCCTATGGGGATTCAGGCCGCGCAGCGTTTGGCCCAAGGGCAAAAGGGCATTGCCAGCAACGAGCTGTGCCGGCTTATTGTACTGAACACTGCCTCCATACAGCTGATCCCTGCCAATGTGGCTGCAGTGCGGGCATCCTTAGGTTGTTCTTCCCCGTTTGATATTCTCCCGGCTGTTTGGGTGACCAGTCTATGCTCCGCCGGGTTGGGAGTTACCGCCGCGTGGCTATTGGGAAAGGTGTGGAAGAAATGACCGACTACATTGTCCCCATTTTGCTGCTGAGTGCATCCTTACTTGCTCTGCGAAAGCAGGAAAACAGCTATGATCTGCTCTTAGGCGGAGCATCTGATGGGCTGAAATTACTCGTTTCTTTGGTGCCCACTTTGATTTTATTGCTGACAGCAGTAACAATGCTTAGAGCGTCGGGAGCCATGGAGGCTATCAGCAGTTGCCTCTCCCCTGTTTTTCGGTTTGTGGGAATCCCCCCGGAAACGGCAATGTTAGTGCTGATTCGCCCTATCAGTGGCAGCGCAGCCTTGGCTGTAGGGGCAGACTTGATGGCCCAGTATGGGGTAGATTCGCTGGTAGGCAGGACAGCCGCGGTGATGCTGGGCTCAACGGAAACCACCTTTTACACCATCAGCGTTTATTTTGGCGCTGCCGGAATCAAAAAGACCCGCTACACCCTGCCGGCTGCCCTGTTTGCGGATTTTGTCGGATTCTTTATGGCATCGGTGACAGTCAAACTACTGATGTGATTGATACACCGGAGATTGCCACACCAGTGTGCGCACTGCTTCGCAATGACAAAAAAGTCATAAACAAAAAAACGGTGTGCAAATGCACACCGTTTTTGTTATCTTGGATTATTCCTCGTCTTCGTCCTCGTCGTCGAAAGAAAACTCCAGGGTCTCGCCACACTCGTCGCAGATGATGCTGCCCTCTTCCAGGGTATCCTCATCGAAAGCAATCACATTGCCGCAAGCGCACTTGACTTCATAAATGGTGGTCTCTTCGTCGCCAAAGTCGAAGCCTTCGTCCTCGAAGTCATCCTCGTCCTCGTAGTCGTCGAAATCGTCCTCGTCCCACTCGTCTTCGTAGTCCTCATCCTCTTCATCGAGAATGTAGTCCTCGATGGCATCCAGATCTTCCTCGATCTCATCCAGCTCGTCGGAAATAGCAATGGTGGTATCTTCGATATCGGTAACCTTCTTGGTCACATCGCCCAGCAGGTCAACGATGGCAGAAATCAGCTTACCCTCGGCCTTCTCTGTGTCCAGATTCAAGCCATCCATCAAACCCTTCAGGTATGCGGACTTTTCAGAAATCGTCATAAGAATTCTCCTTAATTAAAAGAATTAAGCCTTGGAACGGCCCAGGTACTCACCGGTACGGGTATCGACCTGGATCTTTTCACCCTCGTTAATAAACAGGGGCACCTTAACTTGAGCGCCGGTCTCCAGGGTTGCAGGCTTCAAGGTGTTGGTTGCGGTGTTGCCAGCGAAGCCGGGCTCGGTGGAAGTAACGATCAGGTCAGCAAAGTTGGGGACTTCCACGCCAAAAACATTGCCCTTGTAGCTCATAATGGTGCAGACATCGTTCTCCTTCACGAAAGCAAAGGAATCGTCCAGAGCGTCCTTGTTGATGGGAACCAGCTCGTAGGTCTCACCGTCCATGAAGTAGTACAGGTCGCCGTCGTTGTAGGAGTACTCCATCTTCTTTCTCTCAATGAAAGCAGTGGGGAACTTTGCAGAGGGGTTCAAGCTGGTTTCGGTCACGCCGCCGGTAATCACGTTCTTCATCTTAACGCGAACAAAGGCTGCGCCCTTACCGGGCTTCACGTGCTGGAACTCGATAACCTGCATAACCTTGCCATCCAGCTCAAAGGTAACGCCGTTTCTAATATCACCTGCAGAAATCATTTTGTATATCCTCCTAAGTGTATGCCCTAATTGGGCTATTTTAACAATATGTTAGCAATTTATTTTAACCGATTTTTTCCTATAATGCAAGAGGAAAAACGCATTTTTTCAAATAATTATCAAATCTTTGGGGCTTTTCGTAATGTTTTCACAGCCATCGGCAGTAAAAATCACCACATCTTCGATTCTTACGCCAAATTTTCCCGGCAGATAAATGCCCGGCTCGGCAGATGCTACCATACCAACTTCCATAACCGTTTCCCCGGAGGGGTTACAATTGGGAGCTTCGTGAACTTCCATACCCAGGCTGTGGCCATAGCCGTGGCCGAAGTAATCTCCGTAGCCGGCATCGACGATCACCTTTCGGGCAGCAGCATCAATATCTTTGCCCTTGACGCCGGCCCGGGTGGCTGCAATACCCGCAAGTTGGGCCTGCAGGACAGTATTGTAGACTTTTTTCATCTCATCGGTAGCGTAACCGATTGCTACGGTACGGGTCATATCGGAGCAGTAGCCCTTCAACATCAAGCCAAAGTCCATGGTAACAAAATCTCCCTCCCGGATGACCCGGTCGGTAGCCACGCCGTGGGGCAAACTGGTATTAGGTCCGGACACCACGATGGGGTCAAAGGACAAGCCCTCACCGCCGTTTTTATACAGACAATAGATGAGCTCCGCCTGGAGTTCTTTTTCAGTCATACCCACTTTGATGCGGGTGAGAACTTTGGAGAAAGCCTTATCGGCAATGGCCTGGGCCCGGCGCATAATATCCAGCTCCCAGGGTTCTTTTACAGCCCGAAAGCTGCTAATAGCTTTGTGCATAGGCACCAGCTTGGCATTTAATTTCTTTTCAAATTCCGAAAATTCTGCCACGGTCAGATAGTTTTCCTCATAGCCCAAGGCGATGATTCCAAAGTCGGCAATTGCTTCATTGAGCTGCTGGGCATAGGGGTGGGCCCGGTCAGTCATAATCACATCAAAGCCCTGAATACCCTTTTGGGCAGATTCGATATAACGGCTGTCGGTAAAGTAGCGGCAACCCTTACGGCTAACAACAGCAACCCCCTCTGCAATATCAAACTCTGCGCCGTAATGGCGGCTAAAGCGAGAGGTCAGCAGCAGGCCATCAACCTGCTCACCTAACAAACTCAAATACTTATCCAGGTTTTTCAAGGGGCGATTCTCCTTTTACCGGCAGCAAGTCGCCAGGGAATTTCCAAAACGCCCCGGGCTTTCAGCCAGAAATTATGATTATGTATCGCCTTTACCAGGATGGACTGGACACCGGCGCTGTTGCCGCCCAGCACATCCGTATAGATCTGGTCGCCTGCCAGGGCGCAGTTTTCTTTGGGCAGGTCATAGCGGGACAGGCACTCCCGGACACCCTTGGTGCCGGGCTTTTTCGCATGGGTAATACAAGGGATACCATACTGGTCGCAGAAGATCTTTACCCGGTTCTTTTTACTGTTGGACACCACGCAGATCTCCACAGGAGAATCGGTCATCATTTGAAGCCAGGCGGCCATTTCTTTTGTAGGCTCGTTCGTTGTATAGGGCACGATGGTGTTGTCAAAATCCAGCATCAAGAGCCTAATGCCCTTTTCTTTCAAAATCGCGGGGGTCAGCTCCGTAATACTGTCAACTTTCCATATAGGCAGCAGAGGAAAACGCATATTGCAAAACCTGCTTTCATAAAATATGCTATGATTATAGCACAAGGGGCGGTGTTTGTCTATGTTTTCACAGGTGTTTCTTGCGGTCACAGCCGGAGAATTGGAATCCGTCCGCCCCAAACGGACCGCTTATATGGCTTGTCACTTCTCAGCCGGGAGCTCAGGGCTTTCCAATATGCCACAAAGCCTGCCGGAAGGCAGTATATTACTCTTAGACGACAGTATGCCGGTACAAGGTCACGATCCCCAAGCCGTAGTACAGCAATTAAACGAATTGGCTGGTAGATTTTCTCTGCGAGCAGTACTTTTGGATTTCCAAAGGCCACCCATGGTCGAATCGCAGAAAATGGTATCCGTCATTTTGGAAAGCTGTGGTTGCAAGGTAGCGGTGACACCTGCTTACGCGAGAGTGGGTTTTGGTGTATTCCTGCCGCCCCCGCCACCAAATAAGACTTTGGTTGAACATTTGAAACCTTGGAAGAATTATGGTGTGTTTTTGGAACTGGCATCGGAGGGATTGGAGATCACCGTCACCAAAGATGGCAGCCGGTTTTCTTATGTTTCCCCCACAGCTCCCCTGCCCTTGGCTGATGATCGGCTTCACTGTCACTATGGGATAACAGTTTTCCCGGGAAAGGCCGTTTTTACACTCAGCCGCAACCGGGAGGACTTAGCCGCCCTGGCCCGTGAAGCAGAGGAATCAGGTGTTCTTGGGGTTATCGGGTTATATCAGGAATTACAATAAAAATGGAAGAATCCAATTGGATTCTTCCATTTTGGTTACGGATACAGGACTCGAACCTGCACGCACTTGCAGTGGAACCTAAGGGTGATGTCACCTTAGTGAAGATACTTATTCCCCTTTTTCCGTTCGATCAACTGCAGTACGACTACGGCCGCCACCAGGCACAGACCCACAGAATCTGTGACCAAGCCGGGATAGATCAGCAACAGACCTCCCACAGCACTGGCGATTCGTTCATACCAACGCATAGAACGGAGCAAATATCCTTCCAGAGCAGCAGATACGCCAAAGATACCTGCAACGGAGGTGATGCAAATCAAAATAACCTCCGGAACTGTGGTGTCGATAAACAGCATGGCAGGATTCAGTGCAAACACATAGGGCACAATAAACGCGCCAATGGCCAGCTTGGTAGATGTAAAGGCTGTCTTGATAGGATTGGCATGGGCAATGGCAGCGCCGGCGTAGGCAGCCAGAGCCACCGGGGGTGTCAGGTCAGCTACGATGCCAAAGTAGAATACGAAGAAATGAGCAGCCACTTCCGGAACGCCCATTCTTACCAGAATAGGAGCGCAGGTAGCAGCCATGATGCAGTAGTTGGCTGTGGTGGGAACGCCCATGCCCAGCACAATGCAGCACAGCATAGTCAGAAACAGCGCAACAATAACCTGGTTGCCGGCAACGGCTACGATGCCGTTGAAGAGCATGTAGGCCAGACCGGTGACACCAATGATACCGGCAACGATGCCTGCCACGCCGCAGGCCACAGCCACGGTGATCATACCCTGACCACCGGCTGCCAAAGCTTCCAGCAGCCGCTTGGGAGTGATGCGGGTTTCCTTATCGAACATGCTGACAACGATCGCCACGGCGATGGCAATGGCGGCAGCATAGGCAATGGACCGGGTGCTGCTGGCTACCAGATAGATCAACAGGACCAGAGGCAGCAGCAGATAGGTCTTCTTCAGCAGCGGCTTCAGCCGGGGCAATTCTTCCTTGGTCAAACCCCTGAGGCCTTCCTTCTTGGCTTCCAGGTGGACGGTAATAAACACGCCAGCAAAGTACAAAACGGCAGGCAGAATTGCCTTGGTAACAACATTGGCGTAGGGAACGCCGATGGTTTCCGCCATCAGGAAAGCGGCAGCGCCCATGATGGGGGGCATAATCTGACCGCCGGTGGAGGCAGAAGCTTCAGCCGCAGCTGCGAACTCAGGCTTGTAGCCGGTCTTTTTCATCAAAGGGATGGTCACAGCGCCGGAGCCAACAGTGTTGGCTACAGAGGAGCCGGAAACCATGCCTTCCAAGGCAGAGGCCACAACAGCTACCTTAGCGGGACCACCGGAAAAACGGCCAACCAGGGCGTTAGCGATCTGGATAAAGAAGTCGGCAATGCCTGTCCTCTCCAAAAACGCACCAAAGATGATGAACACGACGATGTACTTGGAGCACACATTGACAGGTGTGGATAGAATACCCTCCTTGGAGTAGACCAGTACGCGGACATACTCGGTGACTCGGGCAACCACATTGGGATTGGTAGAACCCCAGATCAAGGCATACACCAGCAACGCGCCAGCCACAAACAGGATCGGCAGACCCACGCAGCGGCGGCAAAGCTCTACCAGGCAGGCAATACCTAAAATGCCGATTACCATTTCATAGGGCAGAATTGAGAAGCGAGAAACAACCGTTGTAGCATTGATGGCGAAGTACAAAAAGGAGCCTGTACCTACAGCCATCAGCACAAAGTCGTACCATGGCATGTAGTTGACCCTCTGCATGCCTTTTTTTGCGGGAAACACAAGATAGCCGATAAACATGATATAGGCCATAAAAGTGGTCAACCGAAGCTCATCCAACCAAGTGGCAAACAGGGTCACATAGATACAAAAAAGGGAAAACAGAGCCAAGACACAGGTGACCAAAATCTTGGGGACACCCTCCCAAATGCGCGTATTGGATTCGCGGTCGAATTTTTTCATAACCGCGTCAAGATCCATCGGCTCCTGAACAGGGGGTGTTTTTTTCTTAAAAAGCGCCATGAGAGCCTCCTTAATAAATAGCGGAATTGGCTGCGGCCAATTTTAACCGCAGCCAATCTGGATTACAGGATAAAGGGGAGCTTACTTGGATTCGACAGAGACACCCTTTTCGGCAAAGTACTTGGCAGCGCCCTTGTGGAAGGGTGCGGTCATACCGGTGGTTGCATTCTCAATAGACAGCTCCGCGCGCTTGGCGTGGCTGATCGCGTCAACGTTATCAAAGATGGCCTTGGTGATGTTGTAAACATCTGCCTCGGAAGCGGAGGTGCTGACGATCAGGGTAGCCTTAACGGTAACGGTGGTTACATCAGCGGTCTGGCCGTTATAGCTCTTAGCAGGAATCACGTAAGTAGTGTAGTAGGGAGAGCTCTCCATCAGCTTCGTGGCAATATCGCCGTCGATGGGCACCAGAGTAGCATTGGCAGCCAGACACAGCTCGGTGATAGCGGGAGTGGGAGCGCCTGCCACGATGAAGGCTGCGTCGATCTTGCCGTCCTTCAGAGCATCGGCAGAGTCAGCAAAGGACTGGTACTGGGGAACGATGTCCCCCTCGGTCAGGCCGGCAGCGCCCAGAATGTCGATGGCGTTGAAGTACACACCGGAGCCGGCAGCACCAATAGAAACCTTCTTACCCCTCAGATCGGAAACGCTCTTGATGTTGGGATCCATGGTGACCAGCTGCACAGCTTCAGCGTACAGACCGCCGATCACGCGGAAAGAGTCCAGCTTGCCTTCTTTCTCAAAGGAACGAGTGCCGTCGTAAGCATAAGCCATAACATCGGACTGGACAGTAGCCAGCTGATAATTGCCGGCGTGGATACCCAGAATGTTAGCCTTGGAACCATCGGTAGAAACCACATTGACATCAATACCGGTAGCGGATTTAATCTGGTTGCCCAGAGCGCCACCGTAGGCGTAGTAGGTGCCGGAGGTGCCACCGGTGCCCATGGTCATCTTAGCAGCGCCTCCGCTGCAGGCAGCCAGTGCTAAACCCAAGGTCAATACCAGAAATACAGAAATAATTTTCTTCATATGTAATTGCCTCCTTAAAAAATTTGTTATGATTATACACCCATTTTGAGAATTATGCAAGTACAAAGTTGCAATTTTTTGCCATTCATCCTTATTTAGTATAAAATATAACGTTGTTTTTGCTCGAATCGGGCAATAGACCTTGCGTAACTCTGCATTATTTTGCATAATATTGTGAAAAACATACAACAGGCAGTAGCACTCCCACAGAAATTTCTTCATTCATCACATAATTCATAAAACAGCGATGACAGGTGGTTATTTGCACAACTATTTTTTATCCGTTCTGTTGAACAGATAATCAGTAGTGGTCTGGTAAAAATCCGCAAGCTTGAGCAGAACCGGCGGTGTACAGGCCGGCAGGACGGGTGCCGGGGGCCATAATGCTTGCCCTTGGGATCTTGGTGGGGATGAGCAGGACGATGTGGTTCACCTGGCAGGAGGTGTTCTTGTCCAAAATGAAGAACGGACCCTTACGGGCAACTATCTTATACTCTCCCTTGCCTACCATCTCGGCGATATCGTCGCAGTACAGGCCGACGCAGTTAATGATGTACTTTGTCTCGAGCTCCTCACCGGTGGTCTGCACAGTCTTGACCTTGCCACCCTCAGTAGTAATACCGATGACCTTATTGCTCAGCAGGAAACGCACCCCGTTGTCAAAAGCATTTTCTGGATAAGCCTGCACCGATCACAATCACATCTGTTTTCAGCATTTTTATACACTTCCTAATTCAGAGAAACCGCAAGAAAAAATCGCCATAATAAAAAATCGAGTGTCCACAACGGTGAAATCCGTTATGAACACTCGATATGGTTGCGGAGGCAGGACTTGTATTTGTCTTTGTGACGGGCATTAGCGAAATCAGTTCTGCGTATCTCCCCGGTTTGCGGTACCCTATATTTTCTGCGGCGGTCACAGCCGCCTTGAAAATATAGACCGCTGCACTGCGCTCCCCTCCCTCCTCCCGCCACCGGCGGCGGTCGGGTCGCTTACCCAACGAGCTACGCCCGTCGGTCTCATAACCCGGGAGATAGATCAATGCTTGCTTTGCAAGCCATAGAAAAGAAAAAAGCCATCCCGTTTGGGATGACTTTTTCTTTTCTGGTTGCGGAGGCAGGACTCGAACCTACGACCTCCGGGTTATGAGCCCGACGAGCTTCCAACTGCTCTACTCCGCGATATGGGCACTCTCTTGAGCGCCTATGTATTGTACCACGGCAGGCAGAACTTGTCAACCATTATTTTTTGTCCTTTGGGGGCGAACCGCAAAATCTTTTGTCGGTTTTGCATTTTTATTTAGTCCGTTTTGTTGGACAGTTTTATTTTTATAATCAGCACATAAGATAAATCACGGAGGTACTGATTATGAAAACAATCGCTTGCAAACCAAACCCCATCGACCGCATTCCCTACCCCAACGCCGCCACCCGCCGTGAGCTGCTACACAAGGCTTTGGACACCGCTTTGGTAACCGCCAGCGGCATTGGCATCGGTGCAATCATTGCGCTGATGACTGTCCTTTAATTTTTCTTATTATCCCGGTACAGGGCTACCAGGCCCTTAATGAGCAAGTTTTTATCATAAATCATTGGCGTCTTGCACAGGGGTACGATGAACTTGGCAATACCGCCGGTGGCAATGACCGTTGTCTTATAGCCCAGTTCCTGCTCCATCCGTTCCACCATGCCATCCAGCATACAGGCAGTGCCCATCATAATACCGGAGCGCATTGCGTCGATGGTATTTCTGCCGATGGCCCGCTTGGGCTGATCCAGCTGTAAACCGGGAAGCAATGCGGTATTGTTGGTGAGGGCATCCATAGATATCCGTACGCCGGGAATGATACAGCCGCCGATGTGGGCGCCGGACTGATCCAACACAGAGATAGTAGTAGCCGTGCCCATATCAATAACGATCAGCGGAGGCTTATGCTCCCGTAGGGCAGCCACATCCGCCACAACCAGGTCAGCACCGGTCTGGCCAGGATTCTCCAGGCGGATATCCAGGCCCGTCTTGATGCCGGGGCCTACCACAAGACTCTGCTTGCCTGTAAGTTTCTTAATAGCAGTTTGGAAGGAGTTCAGCACCTGGGGCACAACAGAAGAAATGATACTGCCCTCGATATCCTCCGGGCGCACACCGTACACATCCAGCAGAATCTTTAAATCCACGCAGTACTGATCCGAGGTCTTGGTTGCCTCGGTGCGAAGCCGTGCCTCAAAGACGATCTCGTCGTCCTTGACGCCGCCCAAAACGATATTGGAATTGCCGATATCAATGGTTAAAATCATTTCATTTCCTCCAAATCTTCTTGTGTAACGAAGTAGCAGGCGGTGATCTTTTCACCGTCTGTTTTTAATATGCCCGCCGAACCACCGTTATAGCCGGCGCTGCCGGGATTGAAGACCCACAGGCCGTCTTCCTCTTGGTGGCAATCCATTCTGTGGGTATGTCCGTAAAGGGCGATCTGCGCATCATAGCGGCGGGCTTCCGCCACTAACGCTCCAATCCCCTGCTTTACCCATTGCCGGTGGCCGTGGGTCATGTAGACCGTTACACCACCGATGGGGTAACAAAGCATCTCCCGGGCATGGGGCGGAGTGCGGTATTTATCGCAGTTACCGGCCACCTGATGCAGAGGAATATGGGGGAACATTTCCCCAAGGGCTTCCCCATCGTCATAATGGTCGCCCAGGTGGATCATTGCGTCCGGCTTGATTTTCTCCACGCACCGGCGCATAAACTGCATACCGGAATGGGAATCGGAAAAAATCAGAATTGTCATCGTTCACCATTCCTTCCTTTGGCGCATATAGTATTCATAAGAGTATTATAGCAGGCATTTTGACGGGAGGCAATGATAATGGAGAAAAAATCTCAGGATTTTTCTATGGAAGAAGTTATGCGCATAGCCAAAAGCCCCGCCGGGCAGCAACTGATGGCTCTGCTGCAACAAAAAGACAGCACCGCATTGGCTGAGGCCACCGCCCAAGCCAAGTCCGGGAATTACTCTCAGGCAGGGCAGACCCTTAGCGCTCTGCTGTCTTCTCCGGAGGCGCAAAAGCTGATGAAAGAATTGGGTGGTAAGTGATGGATAACTTAGAATCGGGATTGCAATCCATTTTAGGCAATCCCCAAATGATGGAGCAGATCATGTCCATCGCCCAAAACTTCCAATCAGAACCTGCCCCTCCTCCGCCCACGGCGGAGAAGGGACCGGAGCTGGATTTTGCAACCATACAAAAAATCACAGCTCTCATTGGCAAAACCGGGATTGATAACCAGCAGAGGGCTCTGCTGCAGGCGCTGCGTCCCTATCTCAGCGGCCAGCGGATTAGCAAGCTGGAGAAAGCTATGCGGGCGGCCAAGCTGGCATGCATTGCAACCACATTTTTAGGCAGGTGATTTGGTGTACAACCGTTATATTCCCCAGCAGGACGGCACTTTTCGTAAAAAGCAGGAACCGGACGCTGTTCGTCCCAGTCCGTCCAAGCCCCCGGCTCCGGAGCCACCACCTTACCAACCTCATTGGGATCCTCCTATAGAAAACAGCGTGAGCGGTTTCCTAAAACGGCTGATTCCCAAGGATTTTGACACTGGGGATCTTATCGTGGTGCTGCTGCTTTTGCTGATGGCCGGCGACAAACCGGAGGACAAAAGCACCGCGCTGCTTACCCTGGCGCTTTATTGTTTCTTATAAAATGATCCTCCCCAACAGGGAGGATCTTAGGGTGGGAGCACCCCCCGCCCCACATTGAGATTTCAACGCAAGTGCATTCTGCAGAATTTGTCGAACCCTCTTACGGTTTTTGCATATAGTGAAAACGGGAGGTGAAAACTATGTGTAACTGTAATTGCAGATTCAACTGCACCCTGTTTGCGGTCATCAGCGCCGCCATTTTGGGTGTGGTCGCCGCATTCTTGCAGATCTCCGGTACTATCACCGTGACAACTGCATTTTTGTGGGTTGCTTTGGGCATCGGCGTGGTGTATCTGGCAGGCTTGACAGTCGCCTCGACTCGTTGCAGATGCGCAGACGCCACGAGTTGCCTGTGCAGAGCCCTGAATGCGCTGCTGGCAGGTGTCCTGGGAACGATTCTGCTTTCCCTGGTGCTTTTGGCTGTGGGCATCGTGGCTACCAGCGTGCTGAGTGCCGTTTTGGTGGGAGTACTGGTGTTCTTCCTGTGGCTAACGGTGGCTTCCGCCGCCTGCTATGTCCGCTGCGCTGCAGATTGTGACTAAAGGATAACGGGAGGGCTTCGGCCCTCCCCTATTGACATTTGTAATATCTTCGCATATAATCTTTTTGTCATCGGAGGACAGTACACCGCAGTGTTGGGGATCGTAAGCAATTGCTTGCAGGCCACCTGTCAGATAAGATGTCGAGTGCGCTCGGTTATTACATTTTGTAGTAATCGGGTTATTTTTTATACTTTTTGAGGTTTTTATGGATTCCGAAATTTTTGAGAAACTGCCACCCACCAAGCTGTTTTTTCGATGCGCGGTGCCGTCCATGATCACAATGGCCTTTGGTGCTTTGTATCAGATCGCAGATGGGTTATTTGTTGGCCGATTCATCGGTGAGGACGCCTTGGCTGCCGTCAATTTAATAATGCCTATTTTAATGATGGTATTCGCCTTCTCCAATATGATCGCCACCGGCGCATCTGTGCGGATCTCCGTACTGCTGGGTGAAAAGAACCGGGAAGAAGCCTCTAAGGTGTTCTCCCTTTCTTTAAAGGTCATCTTTCTGCTGGGCTGTATTTTGGGCGGGTTGGGCGTTTTCTTTGCCGTGCCTTTTGTTCGCCTCTTAGCCCCCGGCGCATCAGAACTGGCTATTGCGTATGGTGTGACCTATATTCGGGTAAATGCGGTATTTTCTCCGCTGTGCCTTGTATTCTTCGCCACGGACAACTATCTGCGGGTATGCGGCAAGGAAAAGCTTAGCATGTGGCTGAGCATCACCACACAGCTGTTTAACATCATACTGGATATAGTTCTCATTGTGTTCCTAGAGCAGGGCGTTTGGGCCGCTGCGTTCACCAGTTGTTTCGCTATGTCCATTGGTGCTGTAATTACCCTTTGGATGTTCCAGGGCAAGAAAATGGATCTTTACTACACCCGGAAGAGCATTTCTTTCTCCAAGTTTTTAAAAATCCTCGCTAACGGCTCCAGCGAGTTTTTCAGCAACATTTCCATGTCGGTCATGTCCATCGTTTACAACTTCTTCCTCCTGAAATACGGTGGTACAACCGGCGTTGCGGCCTTCTCTGTGATTATGTATGTGGACAGCATTATTGGTATGCTGGTATTCGGTATGTGCGACTCTATGCAGCCAGCCATCAGCTATTGCTACGGTGCAGGACTGATGTGCAAAGTTAAGGCTTTATTTAAGCGGGTCATTTTGGCAGCGGTCGTGCTTTCCGCCGCGGCAATGGCATTTATGTACTTTGCAGGACCCTACGTTGCTCCCATTTTTGTAAAACCGGAAGATGCGCAACTGCTGAAGGTAAGCATTGCAGGTATGAAATTGTTTGCCCTCTCCTATTTTACCGGCTGGGTGGATATGACTTTCTCCTCTTATTTTACCGCATTGGAGCGGCCGGGACGGTCACTGCTTACCTCTTTCTTTGGCACACTGGTAGCTCCCATTGGGTTCTTGTTCATTCTTACCCCGCACTGGGGTTTGGAGGGTGTGTGGCTCAATCCCCTGTTCTCCTGTACACTCAGCGCTCTGTTCACCGTGATTCTTGCAGCAACATTGAAGGTCGAAAAAACGACAAAATTGTGAATTTTTCTTGAACAAATCTAAAAAATGTGTATAATGGTAGAAGAACATACAAAGGAGAATCGACAATATGAAAGATTTTCTAATATACTTCTTCGGCCAAGGTACGGAAGTGGAATTCTCCAACTTCACCTTTGCCCATTTTGCACCGATCTTGTTGGCAATTGCTATTATTCTGCTGACCTACCGCTGCCGGAACAAACTCCGAGAAAGCAAATTGGATAAGCACATTCGCTACGCTTTGGCATTTCTTATGATCCTGTCCGAAATGGCCTATTATTGGCGGTTGGTGGCTTTGCCCGAGCTTGGCCCCAATCCGGTGGATCATTTGCCCATTACTGTATGCGGCTGGGCTGTTGTATTCTGCAGCTATGTGATGATCGGAAAATCACAAACGTTGTTTGACATTTCCTATTTCTGGCTCTTCTCCGGTAGTATTTTCGCGCTGATCACCCCTACGGTAATCACTTATACCGGCCCAACCCGATTCCGTTACTACCAGTTTTGGCTGCAACATACCATCGGTTACATCGGCGTATTCTATATGATTTTCGTCCATAAGATGCGGCCTACTTTCCGGTCTATGGTGAAATCCTATGTTGCGCTTGCCATTCTTGCGGTGATTGCCTACTTCGCCAACCGTATGATTGGTCCCGGCGCTAACTATCTGTTCCTGGCAAAACCCGAGGAAACTCCCTCGGTATTGGATATCCTGCCCCCCAATTTCTTCCTGCGTACTTTGGTGATGGTTGCAGTGATCTCCGCTCTCTTCTTTGTTTCTTATCTGCCCTGGTTCTTGAAAGACCGAAAAGCACAGAAAACCAAAACCACAGTCTGATATATAAAAAGCACCACCCGATTGGGTGGTGGATGAGGGATTCGGTTGCGTTTTCGCCGAAGGCGAAAACAACGGTAGTGACCCGCGTTTGCACTGCTATTGGTCCGAATCCCTCGCATAACCGAAACCAACAAAAAACACCACCCATTGGGTGGTGTTTTTTATTGGCAGAGGATGAGGGATTCGAACCCCCGCAAACGGAGTCAGAGTCCGGTGTGCTACCGTTACACTAATCCTCTATCACACGGACAGGTTTTATTATAACCACGAAACGCAAAAAGTCAAGCATTTTTTTCGTTTTTTACCAGTTTTTTCTGCGTGGTTCGCAAGTAGTTTGCCCGGGTTAAACATTTCTATACATAAGAGATTGCCACGTCGCCTTCGGCTCCTCGCAATGACAGGAATAGTCCGAAAGATTTCCCAATGACAACGGTTGGTTAGGTCTCTTCCCAGGGGAAGGATTTGCCTTTTAAGACGGAGTGTTTGATATAAGAGAAGGTCTCCTTTTCCCCTTTTTGCGCCAGCATTTCAAGCAAATAGTCCAGTTCCTTTTGGGTCTGGGGATGCATACGCAGACGCTCCATACTCTTGCGGAAATAGATGAGTGCAGATTCGTCGGTGTAGTTCTTTCCCTGGTAGGTAATACAGGCCGCACGGCGGTCCATCACCATCTCCACCAAGTATTTCCGGGGCATGGGCAGAGATTCATAGCGTTTTGTTTCCAGACTCAGATCCGTCCAATATTCATAATGGTGTCGGTTACGGCCTTTATGGTGCATCCAGGCCTCGCTATAGCCCTTTTCCTCCCGCTCGGCAGTATTGGGACTGCGGGTGCCTTGGTAGTATTTTATGCCGCTTAAAAACTCCGTGGGGGAATATTTAGACAGGTCGTGGACCAAACCGCGCCAATATAGTCCCACCCGGAAGCAACCACCGCAAACAATCATACGGTGCCTAGTGATGGTCACAAAATGTTTCAGAGCTTTCACAATTAACGCAACTCACTTTCATAGGAAACGGATTCCCACGTCGCCGCAAGCGGCTCCTCGGAATGACGTTGTTGTCGAAGATTGCCACACCAGTGTGCGCACTGGTTCGCAATGACAACAGAAATTATCTTGCCAGGAAGCCGATCTTCTTATAGACCTTGCGGAGGGTCTTCTCTGCCTCGTAGGCAGCCCGCTCGGCACCGCCACGGTACACACCTTCCAGGTAGGCCTTATCCTTCAGCAGGCGGCCTGCCTCCTCACGGATGGGCCGCAGGGTCTCAATAACAGCCTCGCCCACCTTGGGCTTGAACGCGCCGTAGCCCTGGCCTGCAAACTCGGTTTCAATTTCTTCATAGGTCTTGCCGGTGACGGCAGCATAAATGCTCATTAGATTTGCAACGCCGGGCTTATTCTCCGGATCAAAACGGACACAGTTCTCGGTATCGGAATCAGTAATAGCCCGCTTGAACTTCCGCTGGATATCCTCGGGGCGCTCCATCAGAAACACACAGCCCTCGGGCATAGACTTACTCATCTTGCTCTCAGGCGCATTCAAGCTCATAACACGGGCGCCGGTCTCGGGAATATAGGGCTCGGGGATCTTGAACACATCGCCATAGATGCTGTTGAATCGCTGGGCCACATCTCTTGTGAGCTCACAATGCTGCTTCTGATCGTGGCCAACAGGCACCAGGTCGGGCTGGTACAGCAAGATATCCGCTGCCATCAAAGCAGGGTAAGTAAACAGTCCGCCGTTGATATTCTCTGCGTTCTTAGCGGACTTATCCTTAAACTGGGTCATACGGCTCAGCTCACCGAACATGGTATAGCAGTTCAGCACCCAACCCAGCTCTGCGTGCTGGTGGACATGGCTCTGCACAAACAGGGTGTTCTTCTCAGGATCCAGACCGCAGGCGATGTACTGGGCCAGCTGCTCCAAAGTACGGCGGCGCAGGTCTGCGGGAGTCTGCCGGACAGTAATGGTGTGCATATCCGCCATAAAGTAGAAGCAGTCAAACTGCTCGGCACGGCCACTCCAATTCTTAATAGCACCCAGGTAATTGCCCAAATGCAGGTCGCCACTGGGTTGGATGCCGGATAACATTCTCTTCTTCTGAACGTTTTCTTCCATTTCGCTTTCCTCTTTCCTCGGAATTTCTTAATATTTTATCACAGCTGGCAGAAAAACGCAATGGGAAATTGACTTTCCGGTGGGGAATATGGTATAGTAACAAAAAGATTTTTAGATAGAGGTTGATACTTATGGATTATAAAGCATTGGCTGATTTATTATTCCCAGGCGTTACCGACACCCCCGAAATGCTTGAGGAGAAATTCCCTTTACGGAATTGCCCCGAGGGCGCTGTCATCACCCGTATGGCCCCCTCCCCCACCGGTTTTGTCCACCTGGGCAATCTGGTGCAGGGTCTGATCTCTGAGCGAATGGCCCATCAGAGCGGCGGTGTGCTGTTTTTGCGGGTAGAGGATACCGACGCCAAGCGGGAAGTTCCCGGCGCGGTTGAGGTTCTCATCGACACGCTGAAGCACTACGGCATTGCCTTTGACGAAGGCGCATCCCACGACGGCGATTTCGGTGACTACGGTCCTTACCGGCAGCGGCAGAGAGCCGGATTGTACCATGTGTTTGCTAAGAAATTGGTAGAAGAAGGCAAGGCATATCCCTGCTTCTGTACCGAAGAAGAGCTGACTGCCATGCGAGAGCAGCAGGAGGCAAACAAGGAAAACTTCGGCTACTATGGTAAATATGCTGTTTGGCGCGACCGGGCTATTGAAGATATCAAGGCCCAAATTGCTGACGGCAATCCCTGGGTTCTGCGCTTCCGCAGCGAGGGTTCTATCGAAAATCAGTTTAAGTTTGACGATGTTGTCAAGGGCAAGCTGAACATCACCGAAAACGACACTGACCATGTTCTGCTGAAGTCCGACGGCATTCCCACCTATCACTTTGCCCACGCAGTGGACGATCATCTGATGCGCACCACCCACGTGGTTCGTGGCGATGAATGGATGGCTACCCTGCCCTTCCATATTCAGCTGTTCAAGGCTTTAGGCTTTAAGCTACCCAAGTACGTCCACATTGGACCTCTCATGAAGATGGACGGCAATTCCAAGCGCAAGCTCTCCAAGCGGAAAGACCCGGAGCTGGCGCTGACCTTCTATAAGGCAGAGGGTTTCCCTGTTGCGGCGGTTTATGAGTATATTATGACGCTCTTAAACTCCAATTACGAGGATTGGCGCCGTGCTAACCCTACCGCTCCCGCCACAGATTTCCCCTTCAGCGCTAAGAAGCTGAATCCTGCCGGCAATCTGTTTGATTACGCCAAGCTAACTGATGTGAGCAAGAACGTCATCGCTATGATGGATGCCGAAACAGTTTATGAACTGTTGGTGGAATGGGCTAAGGAGTTTGATGCTGACTTTTCTGAAAAGCTGGAGCGCGATCCTGCCTACACCAAGTCAATTTTGGCCATTGGCCGTGGCGGCAAGAAGCCCAGAAAAGACATTGCAGTTTGGACAGAGGCAAAGGCATATATGGGCTTCTTCTATGACGAATATCTGGAAAAACCCGTCTTTGACGAAAAGTTCAACGCTGAAACCGTGAAGACTGTACTTGCCAAGTTCCTGGAAAAGTTTGACATTGCTGACGACTCTGCCGCTTGGTTTGACAAGGTCAAGGCCATCACAGAGGAGATTGGTTTCACCACCGATATGAAGGCCTATAAGGCTGACCCCACCGCCTTTAACGGCACTGTGGCAGATGTATCCACCTTCATCCGGCAGGCTGTTACCGGCAAAACTAATTCTCCCGACCTTTATACTGTTATGCAGATTCTTGGCTATGACAGAACTGTAGCAAGAATCAAGGCGGTTATGGAAACTTTGTAAAACACAAAAAGGAACGACCGAAAGGTCGTTCCTTTTTTGTTTGCTTATGCTTCGGGGTCGTCATTCAATTCTTCGATTTCTTCGGGTTCTTCAGCTGCTTCAGGAGCAGTTGCAGGAACCGCAGGCTTTTTCTTAGCCAGGAAGAACCAGGTCAGACCGCCGGCTACAGCCAAAACTGCCACAACGATGGCAACGATCAAAACCACAGTATTCTTGCCTTTCTTAGAATCCTGGGAATCGTTTGCATCAGTAGTCTTGGTTTCCTCAGGTGCTAGGGTCTCTTCGGGTGCTAAAGTTTCACCGGGTGCCATCACCTCAGCAGTAGCCTCAGTGGATAAGGTTTCACCGGGGGCCAAAGTCTCACCGGGTTTGGTGGAATTTGTGGGCGCTTTGGTTGCCTTGGTTGCGGAAGTTGCCTTGCTGGCTCTGGTGGGCTTTGTAAGCGGAGCCTTGGTTTCCGTTGTTGCCTTTGTCAGGGCAGTTGCCTTTGTCTGGGCAGTTCCCTCGGTGGGCTTTACAACATCTTCATCTCCTTCGGAATCCGATCCAACCTGAGGTGCTGTCGGCTTTGTGGGCATCTCACCCGTTCCATCATCCAGGTAAATTCTGATCTTCTTACTCTTATTCTGCGCAGTGCCAACAATCACACCATCTTCGCCGGGATTCATGGTCACGGTAGCAACCACAGTTTCGGAAGTCAGCGCATTGCCGCTGTCATAGCAAGCTGCCTTTACCTTAATAGTCTTCTTCTCAGCAGTTGCATTCAACCAGGACAGGCGGTAAGCTACCTCTGCCTTTTCGTGCTTATCGTGATCGTAATTGGCCAGTACCTCGCCGCCATAGGCATCATAGATTGTCAAATCCGTAGCAAGGCCGGTAGGATAGAGCTTATAGTCATCGATCAGCACCTGAGTTGTCAGATCAGCGCAGGAAATGCTGATGGTTTCAACAGGCAAATCAACGTCCTTCATATCCACATTTTCTACCTTCTTCAGCAACTTGCCGCTTTCGTAGACAGAATAAGTACAGGTACCGTCATAAAAATCTATATCACGCTTGAATGTATATTCCTTTCCGGTTTCCAGTTTCAAACCGGAAAGTTCTTTGTACTGACCGTAATCGTCGTAATACACCTTATCGCCTTCCAGCTTGATACCGCCATCTGCGGAGGTGTTGAGTACCACTACCTTGGCACCGCTGTTCATTGCCTTCGGCAAGGTAACAGAAATCTCCCAAGCCTGCTGCATAGCATAACTATCACCGGCAGTAATATTCTTGGGCAGCTTCACATTTTCCAGAACAGCTGTACCGGTGAGGGCCAATGTTTTATCACCGTTCCGGTCAGTGATGACCATATTCTTGTTCACATTGAACTTCCAGGTCTGGGGCAGTTTCAAATTACCCTCATTCAAGACAGTGCCAACCTTATAGCTCTCGTAATCTTCCAGATAAGAGGGATTCTTGCTGTAACGGTCCGCATCACGGGTGACAACGGGATTCACATTGGCCTTGGTTTCCACCCAGTAACCGACGCTTCCCAAAGTCACAGCGGTGTCCTTTATGATCTTGCCACCGGGGAAGGTAACGGTTGTACCGTTGATCTTGAAGGTAGGATCACTGTCCTTGATCTTAAAGCTTTCCTTTGTTGTACCACCGGTAACATCGGGGGTAATGCGCCAGATATTCCTGCCGTTTGCATACATACCAGTCAGCACATAACCGTCATTCCAGTTTGCGGGAACAGAAATAGGCTTGCGGTCAGAGTAGCCGGCAACACGGGTTAGCTCCGTCAGTGCTTCAGATATATGCTTCAGCCGCTCATCATAACCTGCCTGACCGCCAACTTTACTAACGTACATAAAAACCTGGAAGGGTTGGGGATCCAGCATACCGTAATGATACAGGGATTCGGTGTAATAGGCAGGGTTATCAGGGTAAGAGCCGGGTCTACTATCGTAATCGTATTCGGCTATCCAAATACTGATTTTTTTTGTATCCGTAGACTCGCGCATATTCTTAAACCGGTTGATCATCCACAGCAGCGTACCGTAGGTATCTTGGTCATAGACCGCGTTATTGTAGCTTGTGGGGTTATTATAGAGGTAAGTACTGCCGCTCTTAAAATAGCTTGCACCCGGCGCGCCGCCATAGTCAGTGCCGTTGGCCACATTGCCGACCTTCACACCATTGGTATAGGCCATAAGATTCTCATACCAGGTAGCGCCCTCAAAGGAATCATAGTCGGACACGGTTGCATTGGGATAAAGGGCTTTCATAGGTTCATACAAGGCATAGTTCATATACATGGCTATCCGGTTATCCATAACCTGATCCCAAATGGCTTCGCAGCTTGCATATTTCGCATAGTCCTTTGTGTATGTGGGATAATTGGATTTAGCCAGGTACTCGTTGGGGTAAATGCTCCAAATCTCAGACTTGTCACCGCCAACATTCTCAAAGAACGTAAAGCCAGCCTCCTCCAGCATGGGGCGCACCTGAGTTTTATACTGGGGGTGGGCCACCAGCTTGTTATAGAAATCGTGGTCTTTGATGTCATTTTCAAAGACGCCGCCGTAGCGTTTGTACAGGGACCAGCTGTGCGTCTCAGTATACTCGGTATCCAAGAATATGCCGTCCAGCTTGCCGCCCAACTCATGGTAAGCTTTAATAAATGCATCAAAGGATTTTTTCAGTTCCTTAACACCATCGTCGGCATAGATGACAATATCCGCCATCTTAAAAACCACGAGGGTTTTGAACAGCCGGATGTACTTCATACCATCAGGTCGTTTATCCAATTCTGCCTTAACGGTCTGCGCCAGTTTGACAGGATCTGTATAGCCACTAGCACTTAAAGCAATCTTATCACCTATAGGTTGGACTGTAAGCACATATGCTTGATCAATGTTTACAAACTTTTCGCCGTTCAGCGAATCCCAAGTCATAGCATAGAAGGGCTTGGATGTGACTGCTGCGTCGGCAACTGTTCCTACGGAAGGTGCCACAGACAGCAGGATCACGAGGATTAAAAGTGTTGCTAAAATTCTTTTCATCGGTTATCTCCTTAATTTTTAAGACTTTGCAGGGGCGCGGGGATACGACCGCCACGGGCAATAAAGTCTGCAGCGGATTCATTATGTACGGGCATCACCGGTGCGCTGCCCAACAAACCGCCCATCTCCACCATATCACCAACGGTCTTGCCGGGTGCTGGGATGATACGGACAGCAGTTGTTTTCGAATTGACCATGCCGATTGCGGCTTCATCAGCAATGATTGCAGAAATCGTGGATGCGCTGGTATCGCCGGGAACGGCGATCATATCCAGGCCCACGGAGCAAACACAGGTCATAGCCTCCAGCTTATCCAGGGTCAAAGTACCGGACAAAGCTGCGGCGATCATACCTTCATCCTCGGACACCGGGATAAATGCGCCGCTCAGACCGCCCACGTGGTTAGAGGCCATAACGCCGCCCTTTTTCACTGCATCATTGAGCATAGCCAGTGCTGCTGTAGTACCGTGAGTACCGCAAACCTCCAGGCCAATTTCCTCAAGAATGCGGGCAACGGAGTCACCCACTGCAGGTGTGGGTGCCAGGCTCAAGTCCACGATACCAAAAGGCACACCCAAACGCTTACCGGCTTCCACGCCCACCATCTGACCCATACGGGTGATCCGGAAGGCGGTTTTCTTAATGGTTTCTGCCACCACATCAAAGGGCTGACCCTTCACGCTCTGCAGTGCGTGGTAGACAACACCAGGGCCGGAAACGCCTACATTCAGCTCACATTCCGGCTCACCGACGCCATGGAAAGCGCCGGCCATAAAGGGGTTATCCTCTACTGCGTTGGCAAATACAACCAACTTTGCACAGCCCAAACCGTCATTATCAGCGGTAAGTTCTGCAGTTTTCTTAATAATTTTGCCCATTTTGGCAACGGCATCCATATTGATGCCGGCCTTGGTAGAGCCCACATTGACACTGGAGCAGACCAGGTCGGTGACCTTCATTGCCTCGGGAATAGAATCCATCAAGACCCAGTCACCCTTGGTGCAGCCCTTCTGCACCAAAGCAGAAAAACCGCCGATGAAGTTCACACCGCACTCTTTTGCGGCCTTATCCATAGCAATTGCCAAAGGTACATAGGAATCGGTATTGCAGCTATTGCCCACGATGGCAATAGGGGTCACGGAGATTCGCTTATTCACGATGGGAATACCAAACTCCCACTCGATCTCCTCGCCAACCTTTACCAAATTCTCCGCCCGTTTGGTGATCTTATCATAGATCCGCTGCGCGCAGACATTTACATCCTCATGAGCGCAATCCAGCAGGCTGATACCCATAGTGATGGTGCGCACATCCAGGTGACGCTTATCGATCATATCCTGGGTGGCTAAAATATCCTTAAAATCCAACATACGCTTACACCCTATGCATAGCCTGGAAGATTTCTTCTCTCTGCAGGCGGATGGAAAGGCCCATTTCCTTACCCTTTTCCTCTAATTTTTGGGCAAGCTCAACCACAGGAAGCGTACTGCCGGACACTTCCACCACCATCATCATGGTGAAATAGCCCTGCATAACAGTCTGGCTGATGTCCAGCACATTTACCTGGAAACTGGCCAGGTCCGTACATACCTCGGCAATGATACCTACACGGTCCTTGCCGACAACTGTTACAACCGCTTTCATGTTTATACCTCGTAGTCAGCGCATACGCGGGTATTCAGGAAGTTCCAAAAATGCTCCTTGGCTGCCAGGTGGGCAGGATGGGTCGCATAATTGGTCAGCGCTTCCTTGCTTTCGAATTCGGAGTACAGCGCGTAGTCTGCACCATTGTAGGCTGCGCGGATCTCCATAGCCTGCAGGCCGGGGATCACGCCTACCAGGGGCTCCAGTTGGGCCTTGATAATAGCCACGGCTTCTGCCTTGTCCACACCTTCTTTTAATGTGTACAGAACAATGTGCTTTACCATAATATTTCTCCTTATTTGCCCTCCAATATTTACGACAAATACCGGGAACGATTTTTCGGTCCCGGTATGTAATGTCAATTAAGCCTCTTCGGTAACTTCCTCAGTTGCCTCTGCAGCTTCCTCTTCGGTCTCCTCTTCAACGGGCTCCAGCAGTGCGCGGATGGACAGGGAGATACGCTTGTTCTCAGCGTCGATATCGGTGATCTTCACCTGGACTTCCTGGCCCTCTGCCAGAACATCCTCGGGCTTGCCGATACGCTTGTCTGCAATCTGGGAAATATGGATCAGGCCGTCAACACCGGGAATAATCTCGGCAAATGCGCCGAAGGTCATCAGCTTAACGACCTTAGCGGTAACAACGTCGCTTGCATTGTAGGTGGTCATAAACTGATTCCAGGGGTTCATCTCAGCGGTCTTGTAACCCAGAGAGATCTTGCGCTTCTCAGCGTCGAAGGAAATGACGTAAACATCGATCTCGTCGCCAACATTCACAACCTCAGCGGGGTTCTTAATGCGGTTCCAGCTCAGCTCGGAAACGTGAACCATGCCGTCCACACCACCGATGTCCACAAATGCGCCGTAAGAAGTCAGGGACTTAACGGTGCCGTGGTACTTAGCGCCAACCTCGATCTCGCTCCACAGCTTCTCCTGAGCAGCCTTGCGGGTCTCAGCGGTAACAGCACGGATGGAGCCGATGACACGGCGACGTGCGCGGTTAACCTCGGTGATCTTTAGCTGAGTGGTAGTGCCAACCAGAGCAGCCATATCGCCGCCCTTGGCAACACCGGACTGAGAAGCAGGAATGAACACGCGGATGCCCTTAACGGTAGCAACAACGCCGCCCTTGTTTTCCTCAGTGATGGTGCCTTCGATAACAGCCTTCTCTTCGCACCAGGTAGCCAGTTCGTCCCATACCTTGATGCCGTCCAACTTCTTCTTAGACAGCTGGCAGGTGCCTTCCTGATCGTTGACGCGGACAACAAATACTTCGATCTCGTCGCCCACCTTCAAAATATCCTCGGGCTTCACCGTAGGATCTGCGCTGACTTCATCATACGGAATATAGCCGGCGTGCTTGGTGCCCAGGTCGATCTGGACTTCAGTGGTACCAATACCGGTAACGATACCGATAACCTTATCTCCTGTATTTAAAGTCTTGATGGACTGCTCAAGAAGTGCCTCAAAGCTTTCCTCCTGTACAGCCTCAACATTCATAATTTCGCTCATTGTCTTATTGACCTCCTTTATAATCCACGCCGGGGTTGAAGCACCGGCAGTGATTCCAACATCATGCACACCGCAAAACATTTCGGGATTGATCTCAGTAGCATTGTCCACCAAGACTACCCGGTCGCAGTGTTCCCGGCAAATCATTGCCAAACGGCCGGTATTGGAAGAATGGGTATCTCCCACAACCACCATTGCCTGACTGGTTTTACTGAGGCTTGCCGCCTCATTCTGCCGGGATTCAGTCGCTCTGCATATTGTATCAAAAATTTTTACATTAGTAAACACTTTTTTTGCAATTTTTTTGCAAAAATTCCAAAGGGCTTCCGTGGAAGTTGTCTGGCAGACCATACTGATGGGGAAATCTGAAGAAATCTCTCCGGATTCGGCCCAGCTTTGGAGCTCTTCTGGAGTTTCAAACACCTTGCAATTGCTGCACCAGCCGGCGATTCCTTCCACTTCCGGATGGGCGCGGGTGCCGATAATTACCGGCAGGCGGCCTTCCTCCTCTGCCTTGCTCACAATGCCGTGGATCCGCTTCACAAAAGGGCAAGTAGCATCCACCACCTTAGCGCCTCTTGCCTCCAAGGCTTCCTGCACCGCTCGGGTCACTCCGTGGGAACGGATGATGACCGTTTGTCCCGGTTGCGCTTCCTCGGGAGATTCAATCACCTTTACACCCATTTGGCGAAAATGCTCCACAGCGTGTCTGTTATGAATGATAGGCCCAAGGGTGCAGACCTGCCGGTCTGTGGCTGCAGCCTGCTCCACCAATTCCACTGCCCGGTTCACGCCAAAGCAGAATCCTGCGCTTTCCGCTACGCGAATGCTCATACGGGAATCTTCTCCTTGATGATAGCTTCAATCGCAGCAATAACACCCTCAATATCCAGCTCAGACGTGTCGACCTTAACGGAATCCCGGGCCAGCTTCAGCGGTGCGATCTCCCGGTGGGTATCCTGGTAGTCCCGCTGAATGATGTCCTTGAGGACCTGCTCGTAATTCACCTTCTGGCCCTTTGCCAGCAGTTCATCACAACGGCGCTTTGCCCGGACTTCGGGGGTTGCGGTGAGGAAGATCTTCACATCCGCCTTAGGCAGGACCACGGTACCGATATCCCGGCCGTCCATAATCACATTATGGGCCTTGGCCACATCCCGCTGCATATCCAACAGCACTTCCCGGACCACAGGCTGGGCAGACACCAGGCTGGCTTTCTGGGAGATGTCCTGGGTACGGATCTCGTCGGTCACATCCATACCGTTCATCAGCATGTGCTGCTTGCCCTCTTCGTCATATTCAATTTGGATGGTCAGCTCGTCAATATAACGCTCCACCCCATCAGAATCCTTAGGGCTGACACCCAAAAGATCCATAAAATACGCCACAGTGCGGTAAATTGCACCGGTATCCACATAGTGATAGCCCAGCTCCTTAGCCAGCCGCTTGGCGATGGTGCTTTTGCCTGCGCCGGCGGGGCCGTCAATGGCGATTGCATAAGTCTTAGCCATAATTTCCTCCTTATTTACGAAGCTTCGACAAAGCCGCAGCTTCCATATTCACGGCTTCTTCCGCCGTTAATCCCAATATTTCACCGGCTTGCTGGGCGGTTTTCGGCAGACCGCCGTCCAAACCAAAGCGCAGGGTCAAAAGCTTTGCTTCCTGCTCGGACAATGTAGACAGCATATCCAGCACCCGCTGACGGGCCTGGAAATAGGCTGTGTCCTCCACTGCCTGGTTATCGTCGGGGGTCTCCTCTTTCGGCTCCCGGGCCTGCACTGTCTGCTGGCGAAGCTTGGCCTGAGTAAGCATTTCCGCCACCGTTGTCGCTTCCTCCGGGGTAATGTGAATGGCTTCCGCAATTTCCTCCAAGGTGGGGTTGCGGCCCAACTCGCCCAAAAGCTGCTGATCCATATCCCGGAAATCTTCCAGAGCTGTTTTCATTTTTTCGCCAATACCGCTATTGCGAGCCTGCATCAGCGCAGCCTTTGCCAAGTACTGGCGAATCCACCAGTCGATATGCTTATTGAAATCGCCGCCCGTATAGCGCAGGATTCCCTGCCACAGGCCCAAGCTGCCCTCCTGGATCAAGTCCAGAAGCAGAATGCCGCGGCCTGTATATTGGCAGGCGGTTTCCACCACACGGCTGAGGCACAGGTTTGTGAGATTCTGCAACACATCCTGACTACCGGCAGCGTACTGCTCCGCCAAGGCTTGCGCATCGCCCGCCACAGGAATATTGGACAACTCCCGCAAATAAAGACCCAGGGGGTCATTTTCATCCAGACCTGCCAAAAGGTTACCGGATTTTGCCATCTGTTGCTCCTGCCGCAGACGAAGGGCGGCTTCACCACTGCCGCTGTCCATAGGCAGGTCGGTTATATCCAGGGTGATTCCCTGTTCTTCCAGCGTCAAAAGCGCTTCTTCCGCCTCATCGTCGGACATTTCTTCCATAAGAACCAGCGCTTTTGTCGCAGGCAGTATATCGCCGGGGCGCAGCGTCTTCAACGCTTGTTCCCAAGCTGATTCTTCAAATGTAAATTCCATCATTTCAGGAAGTCCTCCAATCCCAAACCGGTTCCCAAGTGCTGGAGCTTGTCCATTGCCTGACGCTCCAACTGCCGGGCCCGTTCCTTGGATACACCCAACTTTTCACCGATGGCTTCCAACCGCCAGCAGGTGCCGTCTTCCATGCCGAAACGCAGACGCAAAAGCTGCTGCTGCCGCTCCGGAAGCTGGCCAAGGAGGGCATCCATGGTATGCTCCAACTCCCGGCGCACCAAGGCTTCCTGGGGCTGAGGGGCTTGCAGATCCTCTAAAAGGAGTTTCAGCGTTCCGTCTGCATCCTCACCGGCAGCTGCGTCCAAAGAACAAACCTCCGGGATTAAGGATAGGTATTCGAGCACTTTCTTCTCAGAAAAACCGGTGCTTTCTGCCAGCTCCTTTGCGGTAGGTTCCCGCTCCAAATCCTGCTGTAAAGCCACCTTCACAGCAAGTACCTTACGAATTCGCTCTGCGGTATGGATCGGCACACGGATCATTCCCGCGTGGTTCAAAATACACCGGGTAACACCTTGCCTGATCCACTTGGTCGCATAGGTAGAAAACCGATAATCCAGGGTATAATCGAATTTTTTCGCTGCCGTAAGCAGACCAATACTACCCTCCTGGATCAAATCCAGCAGCGGCACACCACGGCCTGCATATTCTCTGGCCACGGACACCACCAGCCGCAAATTGGCGCTGACCATTTTCCGGATGGCCTCTTCATCGCCGGCGGCGCATTCCTTTGCCAAAGCACGCTCCTGCTCCACACTGAGCCGGGGAATTGCCCGGATCTGCTGCAAATACTGCTGGGCCTCGTCCTCTCCGTGGCTGACAGAAACTTCAGTTTCGTCCTGTAGGGTCAGGGTCATAGTTTTGTTCCCTTACTTTCCTTAAGCTTATTCCGGAAGGCAAGCAGATCGTCGTCGGTACTGACCCGACGGCTTTGCTGTTCGCCCAATACGATCTTGACGCAATCCCGGAATGCAGTTTCGTTCACCGGGCCTGTTTGCTTTTGGCAAATGCCTGCCAGGTGGGACATCTCCTCAGCTGACACTTCTTCCAGCACACCCAGGGATACTTCCATCCCTTTGCTGTGCCGCTGCTGCAGCTGGGCAAACACCTTGCCCAAAAGAGGCACAGAAAACGCTTCCCCGGTGAGACTGCCACAGCTATCCAACAAGGCTGGCTCTCGAAGTATCTGAGAGATAATACTCTCTTCGGCCAAAGCGGATTTCATATTGTCATAGCGAATGGACCGCTCCTTGGGCTGCAGCGCCTTCATGGGATCTAAGTCGATTTTTTCCTGTTTCTTTTTCTCCCGGGCGATGCGGCGCTTAAAAGCTTTGTTTACCTCTAATTTCATAGCATCCAGGCTGATTGCAGCAGACTCCGCCACCCGGCCGCCATAGACTTCCCGCTTGATGGGACTGTCCAGAGTGCAGATCAGTTCAGCGGTTTCCTGGACATATCGGACCTTTTGCTCATCGATCCGCAGGTCGTATTTAGCGCGGATGACACCTAATTGATACTCCACCCGGTCAGAGGATTCTGCCAGCAAAAGCCGGAATTTGTCCGGGCCGAATTTCTTCAAAAATTCGTCCGGATCCTTGGCATCCTGCACGTGCAAAACCTTTACCCGCAGGCCGGCTTTCTCCAAAATAGGAATGGCACGCTGGGTAGCATTTTGACCTGCCTTATCCGAGTCATAAAGCAGAATGACCTGCTCTACATACCGGGTGATGAGCGCAGCTTGCTCTTCTGTAAGGGATGTACCCAAAGAGGCTACCGCATTGTTGAAACCATACTGATGCAGAGCCACCACATCCACATTGCCTTCCACCAAAATCAGGCTGTTTTCCTTGGTCTTTTTCGCAAGATTCAGGCCAAAAAGATTTTTACGCTTATTAAAAATAGCGGTTTCCGGAGAGTTTAAATATTTGGCAACATCATCGCCTTTTTTCATGGTTCTGCCGCTGAAGGCAATCACATAGCCCCGCACATCAATCACGGGGAACATCAGCCGATCCCGGAACCGGTCAAAAATATTGCCGTTCTTCTGGGATTTGGTCACAAGGCCAGAATCGATCAATTCCTGCTCGGTATAACCCTTGGCTTTCATTGCCTTGACCAAAGAATCCCAACTGTCGGGGGCATAACCCACACCAAACTGGGTTAAGATTGCTTTGTTCATGCCTCTGCCCAGGGCATAGTCCAAAGCCGCCTTGCCCACGGGGGCATACAGCTGAGAATGGAAAAACCGGGCTGCCTCCTTATGGAGCGCCCACAGCCGCTCCTGGGCGCGGTAGCGGCTCTGGTACTGCTCGTCCTCGGGCACTTCCATACCCACTCGCTTGGCAAGCGAACGAACTGCATCCGGGTAGCTTAACCCCTCCAGCTCCATCATAAAATTGATGGCGCTGCCGCCCTTATGGCAGCCGAAGCAGTAGTAGATGCCCTTATCGGGCGCTACGGAGAAAGAGGCAGTCTTCTCCCCATGGAAGGGGCACAGACCGAACATATTGGCGCCGGAGCGTTTTAAGGTAACATGCTGGCCGACCACATCCTCTATAGGATTGCGGGCCATGAGTTCATCAATAAATGATGCCGGGAATGCCATTTGTTCTCCCCCTTTCCTTAGAATCGTTTTATTATATCACATTATCCCCGAACTTGCCACCCCATTGGGATAAAAAGCTCAGTATATTTGTCTACGGCATAATTATCGGTCATACCGGCAATATAGTCGCAGACAGTGCGCCCCATTCCCTCTAAAGACATTTGGGGCTGGAAGTCCTCGGGGAGGGCTTCCGGGTGGTTGTAATAATATTCGTACATCCGCTTGAGCATATCCTTGGCCTTGGCTTCTTCACCCTTGGCAACCGGGTTGCGGTAGACCCGCTCAAACATAAATTCCCGCAAGTCATTCAGCGCCTTTTCCACAGGATCAGAGAGGGTAATTATTCCTGCCTCCCGAGAGGTGAGGATCATATCACAAACCAGTGTATTGATGCGGGAAGAATGGGTAATGCCCAAGGTCTTCTGCACAAATTTGGGCAGGTCCTCTCTTGCCAGAATACCGGCGCGGATAGCATCGTCAATATCGTGATTTACATAGGCGATCCGGTCAGCCCAACGGACAATCTGCCCCTCCATAGTTTCCGGGATGCGCGGTCCGGTATGGCCCAAAATGCCCATACGCACTTCGTAAGTAAGGTTCAGGCCTGCGCCCTCGTTTTCCAGGATATCCACCACCCGCAGGCTCTGCTCATTGTGGCAGAAAGGCTGACCCATTGCCTCGGACAAGGCAATTTCACCGGCATGTCCAAAGGGCGTATGACCCAAATCGTGGCCCATCGCGATGGCCTCCGAAAGGTCTTCGTTCAGGTTCAGCGCCTTGGCAATGGTACGGGCAATTCTTGCCACCTCCAAAGTGTGAGTCATACGAGTACGGTAGTGGTCGCCCTCCGGGCGAAGGAACACCTGTGTCTTATGCATCAAGCGGCGAAATGCCTTGCAGTGGACAATTTTGTCCGTATCCCGCTGGTATGCGGTGCGTACCTCATCTACTCTGGGTTCTTCGGGGCTGAGTCTTCCCTTGGTTTCATCGGCAAAAGCAGCGCGTCTGTCCAGCTGGCTATGCTCCAACGCTTCCAATTCTTCCCGTATGGTCATTTTACTCCACCTCCACCGGGAATGCCCGGTACTCAAGTCCTGTTTCCAATCCCTCCACAGTGCCGGAGGTCATATCGGTAATCTTATCCAAAAAGGGTTTGGCATCGGCCTGGGCAACCAGGATCTCCAATTCCACTTCACTGGTAAACTGGGTATCCCGGATGATGCCGCCAAAGGCCGCAACCTCCAACTTCATTCGCTCATAATAGGTGTAGGGGCAAGGTATGTACAGCACACTCCACACCCGCTTCATAGACTTACCCGCTGCGTCGATGGCGATCTTTGCGCCCTTGGTATAGGCTCTCACCAAGCCGCCGGCGCCCAAAAGGACGCCGCCAAAGTACCGGGTGACAACACAGCAGACATTGTAAATATTTTCCCTTTGCAGCACCTGCATCATGGGATTGCCGGCTGTGCCGCCGGGCTCACCGTCATCAGAAAACCGCATAGGGCCATCCTTGATCACATAGGCCCAGCAGTTATGGGTGGCATCGTAGTGCTGCTTTTTCATAGCCTGGATACATTCCAAGGCCTCTTCTTCCGTTTCTACAGGCCAAACACGGCCGATAAACCTGGATTTTTTCTCTGTAAATTCGTCCTCACCGAACCCGGTGGGTACCAGATATTCGTCCAAGTCTTAACACTCCTTTGTGATAAACTCCCGTAATTTGCCATACAGAACCGGGTCAACGATGGTTTCCACCACGATACCCTCACCGGTGTAGTCCACACTCAGCACCTGGGCGCCGGAATGAAGGGTATCCAGCATACCGCCCATGGAATAGGGCAAGGTTACAATAATATGGTGGCGACCCTGGTCCAAGGCATTTTCGATGGTCTTAAGCAGGTCATCCATACCGAAGCCCTGCTTGGCGGACATCCGCACCACATCTTCTCCGATGGGGATTTCCTCAGGGCTGACCAAATCTGCCTTATTATAGCAGCGCAGTGTCTTGGTGCCGGGCTTTGCCAATTTATCGATCAGCTTCTCCACCACCTGGATATGCTCTTCCCTGTTGGGATCGGCAGAGTCAATGACGTGGAGCAGCAAATCTGCATATTCCAGCTCCTCCAAAGTCGCCCGGAAGGCATCCACCAAATGATGGGGAAGCTTTGCGATAAAACCAACGGTATCGGACAGGATCACATCCAAATTGTCAGAAACCTTCAGCTGGCGGGATGTGGTGTCCAAAGTATCGAAGAGTCGATTATTTGCAGGAATACCGGCGTCGGTAAGTTTATTGAGGAGCGTAGATTTGCCTGCATTGGTATAGCCCACAATGGCTACTACCGGCACAGAATTTTTTTGCCGCCGTTCCCGCTGAACGCCACGAACCTGGCGCACCTGCTCCAACTCGTGTTCCAAGCGGGATATCCGCTCACGGATATGCCGGCGATCGGATTCCAGCTTGGTTTCACCGGGGCCACGGGTGCCGATACCGCCACCCTGCCGGGAGAGATTCTTTCCCATACCGGACAGGCGGGGCAGCAGATATTTATATTGCGCCAGCTCCACCTGCAGGCGGCCCTCTTTGGTCTTGGCCCGCTGGGCAAAGATATCCAAAATCAGTGCGCTGCGATCCAAAACGGGCAGGCCCAAAATTTCTTCCAAGGCCCGGATATGACCGGGAGACAATTCGTTATCAAAGACCACCATCGTCGCCTCAGTGGCTTCCGCCAGCATTCGAACCTCCTCAGCCTTGCCTTCACCGATAAAGCTGTGAGCATCGGGGGCATGGCGATTCTGCAGAATCTTGCCGGTGCAAAAACCGCCGGCAGTCTCCAAAAGAGCCTCTAATTCCTCTATGGTTTCGTCGGTGGCAGTCTGCTCCCGGGTGAAGCAATCTGCATTGAGTCCCACAAGCACCGCACGCTCTATTACTTTTTCATCAAAGTTTTGTTCCATACACCCTCCAGGTGATACTTCTTTATCTTATAGTATAACACAAATACAGGTATTTGCACAACAAAAATCTTTCAAAAAGTGGGAAAAACTACAAGAAAAAGTCCGTACCACGAATGGTACGGACTTCATTCTTACTTCAGATTGAATCTCTTGTTGAAACGGTCAACACGTCCACCGGTGTCAACCAGCTTCTGCTTGCCGGTATAGAAAGGGTGGCACTTGGAGCAGATTTCAACCTTGATGTCCTTCTTGGTGGA
>JAFZDL010000013.1 GCA_017561205.1 Oscillospiraceae bacterium
AAGTGAAAAGTTTATTTCCACTCTAAAAAGCATCAAAAGTAAAGTGGAAATTACACTTGCAAACAGCGAGGCGTTAACTTTTAATCTTGCTTAAAATAGCGTTAAGTGTTACAGTAATTTTGGTATCGGGCGGAGGTCGGTCAGTTATCCCTGTTTTTTACGCATGGCAAAAAGAGTGGATTTTAGCTGTTTTTTTTGAGTGCAGGACTAAATTCCACTCTGGGATGGAAATATGGAATTTCCTGACAGCCGCCCATACTCTTTTTATTTTTTCATGCTTTTAAGAAGATAAGGCTTTAAAATTACCTTGTCTTTTTCTATGTTCCGGATACCAAAGGATTCCAGTTTTTCATACAAATCAGGGTACACGAAGTTTGCCACATCGAGAGGACTCTTGCCTCCCAGTTTCTCGACCGGGGCGGAATCCACGTGGCTGACGGCAAGGTTTAATGCTTCCTGGCCGACCAACCCGAGACTTTTCAGTTCAGTACCCTTCGGGAGGATATACCGGAGTTCCGCATGCTTGTTTTCCAGCGAGCCCTTTTGCCCGGACTGCATGGGGTCGCAGTAAAACACCCTTGTCCTCCGGATCCCGTCGGCATCGGTTTCCATGCCTTCGGCTTCGGAGAACTCGGATCCTCTGTCGGTCAGCAGGATGTGTACATATTTCCGGAATACCTCTCCCCCAAGGAGTTGTTCTAAGCGGTCCACTCCTTCTTTCATGGACTGGGCTGTTTTCAGTTCCTGGTACAGGGCAAGAAGCACTCCCGCGTCTATGAATTTAAAGGTTTGGATGAACGGCCCGTTGGTCTCGTCGTTGTAGACCGTGTCCATCTGGACGACAAAGACATCCGGGTGGTCAGCCAGGTATTCCAGGTAATCTTTGTATGTGCGTCCCTTAAGATATCGCCTGTCCTGTCTTTTTTTATAGGTCTTGGCTTTTTTCTTAGGGAGTTTCCTGGATACCTGTCGGCGCAGGTCCATGACGGTAATGCCTGCGATTTCGTGAAAAACATCTTCTTCGATGTAATTGTAGAGTGTCTTTTCGCAGATGCCGAGTTCAGGATGGCCTGTCACGATCTGGAAGGGGGACTGCCCCTGTTTCAGCAGGGGGCCGATTGTAGCGGCGATGGCCTGCGCCTCTTTGGCAGTCAGGTTCACGCCCTGGCGGGAATCCACGAGGGTAGTGATGTACTCCATCTGTGCGGTTTCCGGGGAGTACTGGTATTTGTCAAAGCGACAGCGCTGCCAGCTTACGCAGCCGTTGCAGGCGCCCGGGGAGCGGTCGCGCCTGGGGCAGCGGAACGGGACATAGTGGGGGCAGTCGGCCGTGCATCTGCGTTCAAAGATGCATTTGCGGTAGTTGCTGCATTCAAGGGGCAAATTGCATTTATGTGTCAGGACCCGGTGCAGCTTAATTTCTTTTCCGATGGTGGACTTGTCTTTTCCAAGGGTTCGTGCAATAGCGGTTTTGGTAGAACCGTTTTTAATACCGGTGAGGATGATACGTCTTTCATCCAGCGTCAGATGGGAAAAAGCGTTAGGAGTCTTCATAGGG
>JAFZDL010000098.1 GCA_017561205.1 Oscillospiraceae bacterium
ATCCTGAAAAAGAGCTGTCCGATGAGCAGATTATTACTAATTGGTCCAAACGGCAGCAGACCGTAGATGCTTAGTTCCTTAACCTCCAAAATTTACAAATTCTTTGTGATTTTTACATAAGTTCTTGCTAAAATATGTATGCAGGTCAGCCGGGAGGCCTGTGTTAGTATCAGAGTCCAACATAAGCTGGACGTTAGTTTATCAGATTTTATTTAGTTTCTTTTTTCAAAACATTCAAGGTTAACGTCAACACACTACCGGTTCGGTGCGTCAGCACCAAATGAGTATGGGCCTGCGGTGCTGTACGCATTCCCTCACACTACTCATAACATTCATGGCATTTGTGCGGTTCAACCCGTACAATCAACTTGACATTCGTGATCCGGCTTGGCGCGTCGGAGGTGGATGGGAAACCTGTTCACTCAGACGGCTATCACGAAGGAGGTGGTTGCTATGGTATCTGTTCATCCCGCAACACATGACCACGCAATCTGTACATACACCATGCAGACCACCTTCGGCCGCTCAGGCCACAACTAATAATGAACTGATCCGGAGATCTGGCTTTGGCAGCGAAACGGCCAGAGCCAAGTCCGGAGAATATCTTACGGTTTAATAAGCTACTGATCGGTTATCTGGACGAAAAGGGGCATAACGATGCCTGGCTTGCCCGGAAAACCGGTTTGTCAAAAACAACGATATCCAAAATGGTTCAAAATAAAGATTACCGCGGGGGATACTATTGCCCGTCAGTAGAATCCCTCGTTGCAGTCTGTCTTGCGCTGGACATCACCGCCAAGCAGCGTTGGGAAATGTATTCGCTTGTATTCCCGGAACACGCGATATATTTCGAGGCAATGAACAATGGTTATTCCGTTGCCCATACCAATGCGATGCTTGAGGAGAAGAACCTCCCCGCTCTGACAGATCCATAGATTTTTCGCCGATATCCATGACAGCAAATGGATGTCGGCGTCTTTTTTATGCTCAAAATAGTGTTTCGCATGGGAAACCACAAAGGCAGATATAGCAGCTATAATGGAATCAAACAAAGATCTTTGGTACCGCCCTCGTCGGACACTGGCCAGTCCGGTGGGGGCGGAGAAAGGAGAAATTTTCTATTATGCTGAATCTTCGTGATCTGAAAATCGACAATGCCAGTCTGGGGCAGAAGAAGCTGCTGGTAGAGGTTGTGCCCGCTTACGAGTACAAGGACAAGCAGCGGACTGACAAGATCACCGGCTACCGCTATGTGGTCTGCCTGGTGGAGCATCATCTGGAAAAGCTCAGTGTGCGCATCGACGGTGAACAGCGCATGGAACAGCCCGACGGGTTCGTGGAAGTTGACTTCGACGACCTGGAAGTGAGTGCGTATGAGTCCCAGGGCAAGGTGCAGTTCACCGCCAAGGCTGCCGATATTTTCGCCGTTTAAGAAATCCAAACCCATGCTGCCGGGTCGGTACCTTGGGATGGGCGGGGGGCAATATTTTTCCCTGAAGAAAAATATCCCTCGCCTGTCCCGGGGACCGGCCTTGCTCGCATAGGTTAGTATTACCTATGCGAGCGAAGTAGCAGTAGCAAAAAGGAGAAACAAACCAATGTCCAACGCAAAAGACACGCAGTCCAGAAAATGGATGCTCGTCATCAACAACCCGGAAGATCATGGGCTCACCACAGATAAAATCATCGAACTGCTGAACCTGTTTCATCCGGATTATTTCTGCCTGGCTGCTGA
>JAFZDL010000099.1 GCA_017561205.1 Oscillospiraceae bacterium
TCCGCTGCAACGCCATTGCTCCTGGATTCCTGGTGTCCAACCAGAACCGTGCACTGCTGTTCAATGAAGATGGAACACCTTCTCCCCGTGCAGGCAAGATCCTGAACGGCACCCCCATGGGCCGCTTTGCTGAGTCCGAAGAACTGCTGGGCGGTATGTTCTTCCTGACCGACGACAAGGCTGCTTCCGCTGTTACCGGCGTGATCCTGCCCATCGACTGCGGTTTCGCTGCATACTCCGGCGTATAATTTACAAAAGAAATGGCCCGTTTCGACGGGCCATTTTTCTTTTTCCCCCTTGCTTTTTGAAAAAAGTTAGTGTATACTATCTAAGCACCTGCCGGTGTGATGGAATGGTAGACGTAGTGGACTCAAAATGCGCTTCGCGAAATATCGCCATCCCCGAAAAAGTTGTTGCGAATCAAGCACTTTTCATGTACAATGTAATATGTAAGTTTAATATCCCTCCTGCACATCCCTCCTAAATCTAAGGTTTGGTTGTGCTTTAGGGTGTTAATATCACCTTTGCCGGTGTGTTGGAATGGTAGACGAGGAGGACTCAAAATCCTTTGGTAGAGATACCGTGTGGGTTCGAGTCCCACCACCGGCACCAAAATTGCTCTGAAGCTTCGTGCTTTGGAGCAATTTTTTATTGTCCAACCGCACCCACACGGAAGGTGTTGGGATAAACACCCAGGATCGCATTGGCAGACGATACCTTGTTGCTGTAATCCAAATGGGTGTAGATATTGGAGGTCGTTCCAATATCACTGTGTCCAAGCCATTCCTGGATGTCCTTCAACGGAACGCCGTTTGCATAAAGCAGGCTGGCGCAGCTGTGACGAAGATCGTGAAAACGAATCTTTTTCAGTCCCTGCTTTTTGAGAAGCAGGTCAAAATGCTGTGTGATGAAATTGGGTTTGATCAGTCCGCCCATCGCATCTACATAGATGTAGTCCAGATAATCCGTGCAGTAGCAATCACCACAGACCTTTTGATTGAGTGCCTGTTCTGCTTTAAGATAGCGAAGCAGAACTTCAAAAGGTGCAACAAGCGGAAGTGTACGGCAACTGGATTTGGTCTTGGTAGAGTCCTTTTGTACCATCTGCGTTTTGCCATCCATGGTGAACTGTACCACCGTATGTCGGATACTGATGGTTTTGCGGTCAAAATCAATGGCATCCCATTTCAGACCAACAACTTCGCTGCGGCGCAAGCCATAGAATGCACCAAGGATAACTGCCAGTTCAAGAGGATCACCTTTGACTGCTTTGAACAAAGTGTCCAGTTCTGCTTGATTGTAGATCGTTGCCTCATACTTCGTCTTCCGGGGTTTCTCTACCCGGTCAGCAGGATTGGACTTGATCAAGCCGATTTGGAACGCATACTGCAGACACTTTCTCACATTCGCATGGCGGCGGATTACCGTAGCCGCAGAAAGTCCGGAGTCGAGCAGATATTGATAGAACTCCTGGATGTACTTTGGATGGCGCTCCAACTCTTGGAGGGTGTATCGCTTGCTTTTGAAATAAGGGGCGATGCAGGTCAGCACATTGGATTTGTAGGAAGCATAAGTAGTTTCCCCAAGCTTCGTCCGCATGATTTCTAACCATTCCACAATGAACTCATCAAACATAATGGGAGCTTGGTCGGCACAAGGGTTTACTTCTTCAGCTGGATTCTCGTCGATCCACCCAAGTTCCATTGCATAATCCAAAGAAGCGGTAATGACTTCATGGTACTGCAGCAGATCTTCTGCAGAGGCGTCGTCCTCTCGCCGTTCATAGCGATAGAATGCCTCCAGTTCCTTGGGAGTTACTTTTAACACGGATACGGAGTTGTCCCGGAAGTACGGGAAGATATATGACTTTACATCGTAGGCGTAATTGGCATATACTCTGGAACCCATGGTAGTTGCTCTGTCTTTCAGCCACTTCATAAGGAAGTCGCAGAAAGGGACATCTGCGTTTTCAATAAGATTGTCGGGGTTGAATTCTTTGCGGGTCTTTAACAGTATAGCCTCGGCCCGCTTTTTATTTCCCTTAACAGGAAGTCCGGTGCTGATGGATTTACTCTTCCGTTTTCCATCGCTGCCCTTCCAGCTCAAAATCATCTGGAAGTAGCCGTTTTGTTCTCTCAGGTGTCCTGCTACCATGATAATCCTCCTTCGTGTGTAGCAACCATATTCACCCGTCATTGACACTTATATTGTATCGTTCCGGGTTAGGTGTGGCAAGTCTGTGAATCCACTACGCCTGTTACTGTGTTGAGATAGTTTAGAACTGCCATTTTGGGGATCCTATAAGTGCGCCCAATTTTGAAATGATTGATCTGTTTCTCGCGAACAAGCTGATATGCTGTTTTTTCATTGATGTTGAGCATACGGCTGACCTGAGGCACAGTCAGGACATCCGGGAACGCCTGGAAAAACAAAGCATAGGCCTCTTTATCAGTAAAAGACACTCGAACCCCTCCTTTTGATCAAGATAATGTTTGTTGTAAAAACCAAAGTCACATGAATACGCTGGCAGATTTTGCTCTGCCAGCGCATGGTATCTAACTTTGGAAACACTGTGCCTACCATTTGCTTGTTTACATTCATAGCACTCGCGGAACAGTGTTTTCTTGTTGTACCGAATGATATAATCCGTCCTATTTGCCACGCACCCCAAACGGAGGGGATGGTGCAAGTCGCCTTTGGCAAGGCCGTCATAACTCCGCAATACCGCTGCTTGTAAAGCTGGCGAATACCACAGGGCTCCCCCCTAGTCCTTGGGAGGGCGTGAGCAAGTTTCATTATCACCTAGTTAGTCACGGCATACCTGGGATGCCACTCCCGGCTTAAAGGCTGCGTAGATCGCTCAGATGACTTAATACGGATCACCTCCTGATAAGTCACCTTTCCTGGCGGCGCACCTTCTGTGCTACTGCGTAGGCGTTTGTACTTGTACCATCGTATATTCAATTTTCAAGCTACAGAGAAGGTCTGTAAAAAAAGTCCCTTCACTTGGTAGGCAGCGAAAACGCCCATTTTATACACTTCCCAAAAAATTATTTGAAATAATTAAAAATTCTTTGCAAGCGTCGGCAAACCTTTACTTGATAAGTACCCATGCGTTGCGCAATTTCATGTTCGGTATAACCTTCGATTACATACAAAGTAAGAATTTCCTTATCCTCGTCGGTAAGTAATGGAATACCTATCGTCAGGCAAGGATTTTCAAGTTCTGCGATCCACCAAAAACGCGAATGATTACCCAATGTGTCATATCTGGATGAAAGGCAATTTTGAAACCTTTCAAACAGAGGGGATTCACATTCACTCATGTCTTCTTCGGTGCTTTCTGGAATTGCGAATTCTTGGGTATGTAAGGCTTCAATTCGCGCAGCTTTGAACACATCCCAATCATACTCATAAATTTCTTGGATAGCCTCCTGGGTCATACCGGCTTCCGCATATGTGCGAGCCATCTTTTCCCAAGCTTTGTCAAATTTTCTTTTTTCTGAAGCATAATTAAAAGTCATAATCTTGATCTCCTTATAGTTGAAATTTGGTGAATAGGTTTCCAAATTTCGGAGATCAAGGGTATTTATCCAAATAGCACAGCCAGTGAGTTTTCATAGCATCCTTTCCGCTTGTAGGCGGGTTTGAATGCAAAAAGGGCATGACAAACACAGCCTATAAGCTGTCTGTCATGCCCTAACTCGAAAGTCCTCGTTCTCACCTAGCGGTGGATGCAGGCTCTTTTCCGGCTTGCTTTACTGCCCTGTGGCAGCATGTCCGGCGGTTGAACTATGTACAAAAGACATTTTTCATAATTATTCTTTTGTGAAGCTGATAACAAATTTCTGGGAACAGCGGGGACATTTCAGAATGATACGACTATTTCGGGTTTTTGCAGTGTCGCCCTGGATTGCTATTGCCATAGCTTTTTCTCCCACAGGTTTATCGCATAAACGACCTCGTTTACATGCTGGACACTTCACATAGTCACTTCTAATATTGTTTGGTTCGTAGATTTGTTCGATCAATAGCATTCCGATCACTTCCTTTAATACAAATTGAGATAATGGAAGCGTTGGCTTTTCTACATTACTTGTATTATTTTGACCAAACACCTCCATTTTGATAATAAGCCCTCAGTTCTGTCAAAAACTGATCTTATTCCCAGGCTTATTATAAAGGGGGATAAATAAAAAATATGTTGATTTATGGAATCACTTCCGACAAACTTTACGATACAACCGGAGTTATAATGCAACGGGTCACTTTACCCTTTATAAAAGAAATACCGGGCGTAACGAATAGATAGAGTATCCCTACTCTATAAACTCGTTCACGCCCGGTACTAGATTTTCACTGGCTAAAAGCCTCGTGCTCTCGCGGAGTCAATGAACTATTGAATTATAAGAAAGTAATAGTAAGAGGTAAGCTGGCCTTACGGTTGTAGATTCTGCCTCGACGAAGCGAGAGATCAACTTTAATCTCTGTTTTACAAACCGGACATTTCAGTTGTAGAAATCCGCTTGCGGTTCCAAGTTTGAAAGCCAGGATTTTCTTGCAGTTTTGGCATCTGACGGCTACCTTCGGATCATTGTCTTTTTCGGTGGGCATATTCATGCAACTCCTTTCTTTCTCGCTTCAGCTTCGATTACAAGTCTATTATTCTCCAGTAAGCCTAATTGCTCCATCCGGTAAGAAAGGGCAGTTCTTGAAACTTGGAGATAATCAGCCATTTCGCAGAAATACCGATACTTTGTATCAGAGTATTTCCTACTTAGCATTTTCATTTTTTCTCCCAAACCGAACATGAACATACTATCCTGTAAGGCATCCATTGGAAGTAGCAAGGCTGCAGCAAGGGCATCGGCCTGCCACTCGTGCCAGTCAACGATCTTTTTCTTTGGCTTAACCGATCTGCGATAGTCGCAGAAAGTCCGGTTTTGGGGGTCATACATTTCTGGGTATCGCCGGTTGATGATTTGATGGGCAATCTCATGGGCGATTGTAAAGTTCTTTCGGCCTGCGATCTTGGGGTTACTTAATAATCGCTTATCAACCAGGATCGTTGAGCCATCCAGTTCAAAGAATATCTTATTCATGCTATCATCGAAAATTTCTGTCCAGATGCGCCCGGAAGATGTTTGCCCTAAGATACTTCCATCCTTTGTGATATGTACATACTCAATTTTGAACCCTAGCATTTCAGCAAGTTCAGAAGCATCAACCATGTAGCACATACGCCGCTCCGGTAGATACTGCTCCTTATACTGGCAGATGATGCCCTCTGCGATCTTCTCTATATCATCTCTGGAAAGGTAGGTCATATCAGCACCCCACATTTCCTCTGGCTTCAACAAACCACTTGCCGTCGTCCTCAAACAAATAGGTTTCTTGGCCTCGAATCACAACAGTATACCGGACACCTGTTCCGCCTACTTTTGTAGCATGAGCACGGCAACGGTGCCGGAGCCGGTCAATCGCATAGACAGTCCCATCTTCAAATTTGATGGTATTGGGGCGAACATCGCCCTCTGGAGATACGGTAAGCTGAACCTCCACATATACCTTTCTGAACTGTTGTGGCTGATTCATAACTACCCTCCTTTACTATCCGATCATACCCGTAGGCATACGCAGCTCCACCTCTCTGTCGGTGGGCATTTTTATATCCTGGCATAAGCAAGCTGGTTGAATTGCATACTTGCCAAATCGACCACGGATTTCTTCAATTACAGTTTCCAGCTTTTCCTTACGCTCCACGGCAGCAGCATCGGAAAAAAATTGAAGTTGCTCCGGTAAGTCCTGCGAGCATAGATTGATGGCTCGGACGGTAACGCTACGGATCGGAAACTCCCATCGATAAGACCGCTCAAATAGCTGATAGGCTTCTCTTGCTATGATAGCAGCACTGTGCGTCCGAACCGGGAGTTGGCATTGCCACTGTTTGCCGCCAAGCTGTTTATCCTGGATGTATCGGATATAGATGGCAACACCGGCGGCGTTCTTGTTATAGACTCGGAGCTTATGCCCGATGTCCTGGGTAAGCGCTAGGATGATGTTCCATACCTCTGCGTTATTTTCCAAGTCCTGCACGGTAGTAATACCATGACCTACGGACTTCATCGGCGGCTCATAGTCTTGTGGTGCTACTCTTGAACGATCCTTGCCATTTGCAAAGGCCAGAAGCATCATACCATTCTTTCCAAGTTTTCGCTGGATTAGATCGGGGTAAGCGTTTGCCAGTTCACCGATGGTATGAATGCCGTGAGAAGATAGAAACTTATCCGTTGAGCGTCCGACTCCAAGCAAATCCGATGCTGGGAGATTCCAAATCACTTCTCGGAAGCTATCCTTGGGAATGACAGTAACCGCATCTGGCTTTTTCAGATCTGAACCCAGCTTGGCAAAAACCTTGCAGAAAGATACGCCCACGGAGATCGTTAGACCAAGCTCAAACTTGATCCGCTCTCGCAGTTCATTAGCAACCTTTTCTCCATTACCGAACAGCTTGGTGCTACCTGTAATGTCCAGCCACACTTCATCCATGCCGTAAGGTTCAATCAAATCGGTGTAGTCCTCATAGATCGAGTGAGCCAAACGGGAGTATTTCAAGTATTCCTCATAATGGGGTGGAACGATAATAAGGTTGCGGCACTTTTGCTTTGCCTGCCATAAAGCCTCACCGGTTTGAATGCCGAATTTCTTGGCTTCATAGTTCTTTGCCAAAATAATGCCATGCCGATTTTCCACATCACCGCCAACCGCTACCGGATGACCTTTCAATTTCGGATTCAGCATACATTCAACAGACGCATAGAAGTTGTTCATATCACAGTGGAGAATTGTACGATCCATCAACAGAAGCCTCCTGGATATACTCATAATCGAACAGATGTTCTATGCTTTGCGAGTCTGATTATAAAACAAGTGTTCGATAATGTCAATATAGCAAAGTGTACAATTTCGCAGGAAATGTTTTCTAGGTGTTCCTAGTAGTTGGGGCGAGTTGTGCGACTGTACACAATATTCAGATTAAAAACCCGGAGATCGTTTTGGATCTCCGGGTAAAGCTTGGGGTTATGGCATTATTTTATATATTTGCTATTCTATTTTTCTCCAACAAAGAGCAAATGGTTACTCATACCAAGGAATTCGGGTTTCTCACAAATATAGAAGTGATAGCGTAGGTACTGCTGATAGGAAGCATCATCCAAACCATTGACGAGATCCTGCAGCAATTCGCTGGCACCATCGGATGCAACCTCGTGGCAAATCTGTATTCCGGCTTTGCCAAGAAGTTCCCTACAATGATCCGGCGTATGGAACACAAACGGGAAATCATCCAGACGGAAGGTTTCCTTGTTGTAGTCACCGTTCATCAGATAGTCTTCCTGACACTGTTGCATCGTAAGGATCACCATATCATTGGAGATAAATGCAAAGAATATCTTTCCGTTCGGTTTGCATACCCGCTTTGCTTCCTTGATGCACCGCAGTTTGTCCGCTTCCTCGTGCAGATGATACAGCGGGCCAAAGAGCAGAACAATATCGAAAGAATCACTTTCATACCGGCTAAGATCCATAGCATTCCCCTGAACCAGGTCGATAGAATCATCATCGGTCATCTTTGCCCGGAAAGCCGCAATGTTTGCATCCGCAAGCTCCAGTGCAGATACTTCATATCCCTTCCGTGCAAAGTAAAAGCTGTATTCACCGGCACCGGCGCCTGCATCCAGGATCTTTGCTCCCGGAGTCAAATACTTCTCGATATATCGAACTGTGGTTAAGAATTCCACTCTGGCTGCCTGAGACTTGTTTAGGCGAGTATCCTCATTATAGCGCTGATATACTTCCTGGACTAGCTCAGCATCATCAGTGTAGACGATCCCTTCGGCAAAGTGTCTCGGCCTCTTCCACTCACTGCGCAGGATTGCGTACTGAGCTGCATCACAGATGCCTTGATTGTTGCGGTCACAGGCCCGATGTGTACCTTCGTACTTCATTCCGCATTTTCTCATAACACCACCGGAATGAGGGTTGTTGGGATCGTGTCTGGCGGCAACACGGTTCATGCCGACTTCAGTAAACAGATACTCGATAACAGCAGTCAATGCCTCGGTCATAATACCCTTATGCCACCAGCGAGAGCCTATACAGTAGCCAATCTCAGCTTCTTCCACACGGTCATTCTGTCGGACCACACTGATGGAACCGATAGGCTCACCAAGTTCCTTCAGCACAATCATCCACTGATAATAATCCGGTTTCTCATATTCACTTGCCCACAAATCCAAAATCTGATAGGCAGTCTCAACTTTTTCA
>JAFZDL010000014.1 GCA_017561205.1 Oscillospiraceae bacterium
GCTCTGCCCGAGATCGCCAAGAACGTTGCCGAGCCTCTGAGCAAGGTCGACAAGATCACCATGTACGGTGAAGGCAACTCCGCCAAGCTGGTGGGCGATATCGTCAACAGCACCACCCAGATTACCGAAGGTATTTCCGCCGGTATGGGCATTGACCTGAAGAGCATCCTGTTGGGTGCAATGGGCTCCAAGCTGCTGGGTGATAAAACGGAAGTGGTCGTGGTGGACAACGATCAGTAAGGAAACACCGCGAAGAGGGCTCCCGTGTGGAGCCCTCTTTTGTAAAAAAGAGAATTGAGAGGTAATATTATGGAAATTGCTTCTACTGGTTTTGGTTTTTTCGCAGTATACCAACTTATGTTTATCGCCATTTTTTTGGTGGTGCTTAGTACGTTTGTTTTTAACGGAATACGTGGCTTTAAGCAGTGGAGAAAGAACAACAATTCTCCCAGACTGACTGTTCCGGCAACTGTGGTTACAAAGCGAACTGATGTGACCCATCGTCGCAGAGGCGGTACGAATGGTCATCACCATTATCACACATCCACTACCTATTATGTAACCTTCGAGGTGGAAAGTGGAGACCGGATGGAACTGCACTTACAAGGCTTTGAATACGGTCTTCTTGTAGAGGGAGACAAGGGTAAGCTTAGCTTCCAGGGAACCAGATTCCTTGGTTTTGAGCGTACATAATGGGAGCTAGTGCTATGGCAAATGAATTATGTGTATTTTGCGGACAAAAGCCCGGCGCGTTCCGCAGCGCTACGATTGCTTGCGGCAATACCATTCAGATTGCCTGCAAATCCTGTGAGAAAGAACTGAAAGGCCTTGATGAAATAGAAATCTGCCGGAAGGCACTGATCAGAGGCATTGCAGAAAACCCTGAGCGTATTCGCGCAAGAATTGAATTGCTGACCGAGGCAGAGAATCATCGCCTTAAATGCCTGCGTTGTGGCAGCAATCTTACGTTTATGAAGGTGCAGACACTGGATAACAGTCCTATGAAGGATTCCGTTTTTATGGATACCTTTGATGTTTTGCCTGCTTATTGCGAAAGCTGCGGCAAATATGAGTTTTACAATCCGGATATTATTCGGAAAGATAAATACCTTGCATATCTGATCTGGAAAGATTCGCAAGGTTAAGGAAAGGAATAAAATGTTCGAGTTACTTACCATTGCATTGTTTATTTGGCTGGTGGCTAAAGCCATTGGCCTTGCATTCAAGCTGACATGGGGTGTTGCTAAAATTATCGCAAGTATTCTGATTGGGCTGGCGTTCCCGGCGCTGATCGTTTGCTTTCTCTTTGTAGGCGGCATAGCTCTGCTGGTGCCAGTTGCAATGATCGACATTGCAGCAGGTATTCTAAAGGCTTGCTTGTAAGTCTAAAAGAGTTAAGGAGGAAGAATTATGAAATATGAAATTAAAGGCGGGAGCTTTCCCGTTGTCATTTGCAATCTGGAAAACGGTGAGAAGATGATCACCGAAAAGGGTTCTATGGCTTGGATGAGTCCCAATATGCAGATGGAGACCCATGGCGGTGGCCTGGGCAAGATGTTCAGCAAGGCATTCTCTGGTGAGAGTATGTTCCAGAATCATTACACCGCAAGAGGCGGTGCCGGTATGATTGCCTTTACATCCAGTTTTCCTGGTGAAATCAAGGTTCTGGAAATCGGTCCCGGTCAGGAGTTCATTGTTCAGAAGAGTGCCTTCCTGGCAGCAGAAGCAGGTGTGAACCTCTCTATCCACTTCCAGAAGCGGCTTGGTGCCGGTTTCTTCGGTGGTGAGGGCTTCATTATGCAGCGCCTTTCCGGCCACGGTACGGCCTTCGTAGA
>JAFZDL010000100.1 GCA_017561205.1 Oscillospiraceae bacterium
ATCGACGAGGAGATATAAAAAAGACCACATCCGGAAGGATGTGGTCTTTTTTATGGCGGAGAAGGAGGGATTTGAATTGCTTGCCCCCTGCCCTATTCTACCTTTTCAAGGCTGTTTTCTTCACCTTTACATCTCATTTAGTCTCAAATAAAACAAATAAAACAATAATATAATTCTTTTCCCGTCGTGATAAGGGGAAAAATAAGGGGAAAATTACCGCATAGCAGGTAAAAAATTATTCAACAAGTCCATATTTGACTTTGATTCGGTCTAGCTTTTCCAACATCGGCTCAGCGGCAAGAAAGATGAAGATCACCGTTGCGGCGGCATGGATCAGATCCATGGGAAGGCCAGACACATAGTAGGCTTTCAACATTTCCCAGTTGATGGTTTGGGAGTTGTACATCAGTGCAGCGGCGGGATTCATAATACCGCCGTAGATGATCACAGCCGCAAATGCGCCGAAGGTGGCGAGGCTTCCACGGCTGCGGCGAAGGAGACCTTTACGGAACAAGATGCCTGCCAGGAACCCGATAATGCCCATACTGAACATCTGCCAGGGCATCCAGGGGCCTTGGGAGAATAGGACATTGGACACCACCATAGTCACAGCGCCAACTAGGAAGCCGGTCTCACCGCCGAAGGCGACACCTGCAATGATGACCAGCGCAAGCACCGGTTTGAACTGGGGCAGCATAAAGAACGCAGACCGCCCAGCCACACCGATAGCACACAAAACGGCAATGGTTACCAACTCTCTTGCTTTAGGTTTGCGACTTTCAAATACCAGGAAGAACGGCACCATGCACTCAATCAGCACCAGCAAAGCCGTCACATTGTAATGCTGATTGCCCAAATACATTACACCGGCAAAGATGGTCAGCGGGATGCACAGCAGGATCAAAACCGTTGCAACCAAGGTGCGCTTGCTCAGTTTTCTCTGCTTTGCAGGAATTTGCAACATGGCAGACGGTGCGCTTCTGCGACCGATGGAGGCTATGAACACTCCCAACGCAGCAATCAGTACAAAGTAAAGCATGAGCTGCTGCTCACCGCTACTGCTGATGCCGCTTTGGTTGATCAGGGCAGATAGGTCTGTGATGCCGGTAGAATAGAAGAACACCAACAGCGAAACAATCAAGGAGATACCGGCAAGAAGTTTTCTCCAAAGAGGAAGCGGTGTAGGCTTGAAATTTACTGCTGTTTCCTTCACCGCAGGCAAGGGTGCAACTTCGTCGATTTCTGGTTCAGTGGGGATCTCACCACCGCAACAACCGATGATGTCAGCTACCGTTACCGCCTGAGGAATCAAATGTCGTGCCATGCGGTTGGCAGGTGTGGTATAGAAGCTATTGCCGGAGAAGAACTCTCTAGGTGTTCCCTCTGCCACAATGCTGCCATCAAAGAACAGACCGCACTTGTGGGCATATTCAGCGCAGAAAGGCACATCGTGGCTCACCATCAAAATGGTGGTGCCTGCGGCAACAAGACGACGAAGGATCAACGCAAAGGTCACCTTGAACTCCGCATCGAAACCCTTGGTAGGCTCGTCCAGCAAGAGTATATCCGGTGCGGTTAAAAGCACCTTTGCCAAAGCGGTGCGTTGCTGCTCACCGCCGGAAATGTCATAGGGATGGCGGTCAAGAAATTCCCGCAGACCACACAGCTCCACGATCCGGGCGACCTCTGAATCCTGGGTTTCCTTGGGTATCTTCTCGCCCCGGAATACCTCATACAGATCTTCCCGGACAGTACGTTTTACAAATAAGGTTTGGGGATTTTGGGGCAAATGTCCCAGCTTGCCTTGCAGCCGCACATCCCCCCGATAGGCAGAGCGCAGACCGGAAATCACCTTCAGCGTGGTGGATTTGCCGGCACCGTTACCGCCCAGGATCGCATAGAACTCACCCCTGCGGAGTTTCAAGGAAAAGCCTTTGACTACATCCGGGGAGTCTTTCTCATAGCGGAACCACAGATCATCACATTCTAAAGTGAGTTCATCGGGGTACACCGGGGATACTGTTTCCGCCAGCGGCAGAAGCGATTGTTCCTCCGCTCGCTGAGAAAGGAAATGGCTTCCGTCACGGACGGTCATAGGACAGTGAAGCTTCGTTTCCACCGCTGCCCAAACACGCATAGCGGTGGGCATAGCAAGAAACATTCCACTGCCTTTATCTTTCAGCTGCAAGCCTACATTCTCCGGCTTGTCATCGCAGATGATCGCACCCTGATCCATAACTATCGCCCGTGTGGCAAAGGGAAAGGCTTCCTCCAAACGATGCTCCGTCAGAATAATGGTTGTACCCAGTTCCCGGTTGATCTTGCCCAGCAGTGCCAAAAAGTCAGCTGCGGCAATGGGGTCAAGCTGAGCGGTAGGCTCGTCCAGTACCAGCACACCCGGCTGCATGGCCATGACCGAAGC
>JAFZDL010000015.1 GCA_017561205.1 Oscillospiraceae bacterium
GAATCTGAAAAAATATGCAATCCGCCGCTGGAATGATACCCATAACGGATGTGTCGCCTATGTACTTTCTTTCCTGCTTCCTCAATATGTAATGAACCCCTGTTTCGCCTAACGCAAAACAGGGGTTTTTCTACGGTCTGAGTCGTCGACATTTGTCGACGACTTTTTTGATATTCATTACAACAGTTGCACACTTGTATGCAACTGTTTACTTATTTCTCCGTGTGAGTAGAAGAATACTATTTTCTTACTACCTGCAAAGGAGAAGAAATGAATGTACTATAAGAAAAGTACGGGCGCAATACTTATACGCAAGTACGCGGATATTCCCGATTGGGTTAAGTGATCGCATCATTCGCAAGGTCCAAATTGTTGTCAGGAATGCTTGATGCTGGATGGATGTTGGTTCCCGTTAGAAAACGCACCCACTCGGCCTCATCATCCTCACTGTCATTGTACATTGGATCCAATAGATTATGCTGTTGTGCTAGTGAATGCAGCAGCCTATAGTGACTACAGCAAGTTCGATCCATATCTGTTTAATACACATGGCCAATATACACATACAAAAGAAAAACTCTTTGCCCAGTGGGGATATACCGTCCAGGATGCTCATTGGCTGCAAGCAGAAACGGAAAGACAAGCAAGAGAGAAATATATTGCCGGTGATTACACTTTAGGAAAGCTGGATATACGTGGGCAACGAATCAGCATTCGCATTTCGATCCCAAGGAAAGACGGGACTGGAAATGTATCGTTTCTTACAGGCTGGATGGTATTACCAAATGGACAGCTTAAATTGAACACCCCATATGGAGGAAAGTAGAATGAAAATGATGGACTGTGTTGAACTAATTGTAGAGAAAAGCAAATACGCCAAAGAGGGTGTCCATAAGGGAATGCAGGGCGTAATCTGGGAGCCAGAATGCAAAAACGGATGCTGGGTCGTTTTGTTTCCTCAATACGGCGACAAAGAAGATATTGCTGACCTGTATATCAGTGAAGATGACCTCAAAATCATCCCTGTTATGGATGCCAGAGTCAACGAACGCATCAAGGCACAGTTTGAAAACCCAGGTAATTCTTCAAAATCTCTAGCCGAAAAGCCTGATGATTTATCTGGTTATTTGATTTGAGTAATACGAATCATTTTTACCAATCTTTGTTTTCGCTTTCAAAAGTTCTAGAAACATATAAATACGGCGCATTATTTGAACTTCTACTTTGAGTTTTTCTCTCAATAATTCTTCGGAGGTTCATTTCGGCCAACCCTGCCAAGCAAAAACACCATCCGTTTGGTGGTGTTTTTTGTTTGGTGAAGAAAAGGGTGGTGGATTCGAGCCCGCATCGACACCTTTATTTTCTTTCGCCCAAAGCGAAAGAAAATGTAAATCGAATCCACATTCCCCATCACCTTCCTCCGCCGCCCGGCGGAGTTTTTTCATATCCCTTGCCAAATCCCCCATTTTTCTGGTATAATATTTCCAAACGAAAGGAGCTGATCCGTTATGGAATACATTTACGAAACTCACTGCCACTCGGCCCAGTGCAGCCTTTGCGCCAAAAGCAGCGCCCAGGCCCTGGTCCATGCTTATCACAAAGCCGGATACACCGGATTGGTGCTGACGGATCACTTCATCTACGGCAATACCGCCGTGCCCCATGACCTGCCCTGGGATGTTCGGATGAAGAAGTACTACGCCGCCTACCTGGACGCCAAAGCTGTGGCAGATCCTCTGGACTTTGATGTGATCTTCGGCATCGAGCACGCCTACGGCGACGGAAAGGAAGTGCTGATCTACGGCGTGGAACTGGATTTCCTGCTGGATAATCCCGACATTCCCGACCTGACCCTGGACGAGTTCGTCAAGCGGGTCCAGGCGGCAGGCGGCATTGTCATCCAGGCCCACCCCTATCGTGACCGCTACTACGTGAACATGGCCGTGGGCCCCCGGACGGACATTGTGGACGGCATCGAGGTCTACAATGCCTGCAACAAGCCCGGCGAGGACGTACAGACCCTGCCCCTGCTGGAGATGAAGGACTACATCGTCACCTCCGGCGGCGACATCCACAAGGACACCGACGAGCGCATCGGCCACGCCGGCGTCGTCCTCCCC
>JAFZDL010000101.1 GCA_017561205.1 Oscillospiraceae bacterium
ACCCAGGGTAACGTAAGAACCGGATTCCATGGTCACATTGGAATTAGTGATGTTCAAGGTTTTGCCTTGGGCCAAGGGGTAAGCTTTGCCAGATTTATTATCATTCAGATTGAGGTTACAGTTATTAACGGTCACTGTGCTGTTTTTAAATTCCAAAAGAGAGTTGACTGAGGTGCTGTTGAATCTCGTAATGGTAATGGTGCCGTCGTTCAAGGTCAAAGTTCCAGTACTACTCATAACCACTCTGCCGTAACCAGTCAGAGATGCGTCCCCTATAGCGACTATGGACATTGATGTGTCGGAACTTATGATACGATGATGTTCGGTATTGATGAAATTTTCTTTGCCTTGGTAGGCCAGCTTCAGATCCTTGACCGTATTGTCCAGGAAGGCTACCGTTTTATTGTGATATTTAGCACCCCGGATAGTAACAGTAGGAAAACCGCCTTCAATGGTAAAGGAATAGTTCCAGTTGTTGGCATTGGCTCCATCCGTGGTGGGAAAGTCGCCGTCCGCGCCATTGACCCAGTAGAGGGCCTCGGGGTAGTCTGTAGTCGCGTCGAGGTCAATGGTAACCGCAGTACCCCAAAGGGTCACGGTTGCGGTTTTCACCTCTGCGTGAGCGTGGGGCATTGCCACTGCGGGCAACAAACCAACGATCATACACAGTGCGAGAAGCAGACTTAAGATTCTTCTCTTCATTTGATTTTTCACTCCTTATTATAATTTCGCTGGGATAGGGTTTCGCGAAAGTCCCCTTGCCTAAAAAGGGGGGCTGTTACTTTTCCTTTTCACCTCATTTCTTAAAGGTTCGTATTTTTTCATATTTCGTTTACTTGCAGAGTCTTTCTTCCGATTCCACGGCAAAAAGACGCTTATATGTATACGCTACATTATTATAGCATTGCGGTTTCAAAATTGCAAGTATGCTTTTGGTATAATTCCCCAAAAAGTTGCACAAATTTTGCCTTCTAGTTTTGTATATTGATACAAAAGCAATCGATACTTATATTTTTAATCACAAAATTGCTCGTGCATCATTGCTGCACGCTTTCCCTTAAGATACCCCATAAAACCTGATTCGGATATCTATTGATGTCATTCATACTTATATGCGCGCCTCCCTGTTTTGATTGTTTGCGCAGTTGACGGACTGCACCTATAACGCTATAGGTTTTTTACAAACTAACACTTGCAAACAGCCCTATCTTCGGTTATCATAGTACTATCCTTATGCATAGAGAGGCTGTTTTTATGAACAAATTTATAAAAAACTTTAAAAGCATTTTGCTCTGCCTGTTCGAACTGATTGCAGGCTTGGTGGTTGTGATCAACTCCAAGGGTTTTCATACGATCGTTATTATCGCTGCCGGTTTCGGTCTGATCCTCACCGGTCTTGCGCAGGTGATCAAGTACTACCGGGCCGAACCCAAGGCTGCCGCTCAGAAGAATTTTCTGATGAAGGGTCTGCTGCTGCTTTCCACCGGTTGCTTCTGCGCTTTCCGATCCAACTGGTTTATGGCTGTTCTGCCCTCTTTCAGCTTTGCGCTGGGTGTTGGTATATTTATAATCGGTCTGACCAAAATCCAGAAGGCAATGGATATGGTTCGTATGGATCAAAAGCAGTGGTACTACGCATTTATCGGCGCCGCTGTTTCCCTGGCCTGCGCCGCCACCATTCTGAACGGACCTGTCGCCACCAAAAAGATCCTTTGGAGCTTCACCGGTATTATTTTGGTCTTTGTAGCCATTGCAGATACTGCTATGCTGGTTACCCGCATTTTCCCCAAGAAGCCTAAGGCTGTAGAGGAAGAAGTTCCCCAGGAAGAAACCCCTGCCGCCTTTTAGGCCACCCCCCTCGCAAGCGAGCGGGGTAAGCGTACGGATTCCCACGCCAGTGTGCGCACTGGCTCGGAATGACGCGGAGGGACGGAGGTTTTCTCTGTTTGACTTGTTGTCCGAAAAATGCTAAACTATGTGCTTGAGATTGCCACGCCGCCTACGGCTCCTCGGAATGACGTGGTTTTTTGAAGGGTTAAAAAATCGCCACGGGAGGGCGGTGCACCATAGTGATAAAATGGTTTTGAACGGCCCCTTCTTCGCTTAACTGCATAAAAAATTCCCGAAATGCGTCAGCATTCCGGGAATTTTGTTATTTGTTAATCAAAAAAGTTGCCACTTCAAAACTGCATATCACCTAAAAAGGATGGGGATTTTTTTGAGATAAGGAAAAAACCGCAGGAATCCTTTGTGGATTGCGAGGATTTTTGACGCAATATCATGGAAATCCACACCTTTTTAGGCAATTTATCACTGTGGCGCACCGCCCAACCCGTGGCGATTTTCTTTTTTCATTACAGTTCGGCCTGGATGTAGCGGATGCTCTTTTCCATGGTGTACAGGGGGTCGGGAGTGGAGCTGGCAGTATCATGCTCTACCAGGAAGTGCTCGGCGCCGGCTTCCTTCATCTTGGGCACGATGGTCTTGAAGTCCATATTGCCGTAGCCCACGCATTCAAAAGCGGGGCAAGCATCAAAGCGGTCCTGCTTGGGGGCCGCAATAACCTTGTAGTCCTTCAGGTGGACACAGCCAATACGGCCCTTCAGCTTCTCGATGGTAGCCAGCACATCCACACCAGCATGCTGCAGCCAATAGGTATCCAGGGTGAAGTTGATATTGGGGCAGTTCTCCACGATATGGTCGAAAATCCGCTCACCGCTGGACATCCGTATAAACTCGTAGTGGTGGTTGTGCAGGAAGAAGCTGTAGCCGTTCTTCTTCATATACTCACCGGCCTTGTTCAGCTCTTCCAGCTTGGTCTTGCAGAGCTTCTCGTCTATGATGTTCTCCTCGGTGACCATATTTTTAAGAGGTGTGGCACTCAGGCCAATGTTCTTACAACCAAATACTGCGTGCTCTTCCATCAGCTTGTCAGTATCGTTTAAGATCCGGTCAGCGGGCATATGGGTCAGTACAATAGGCAGGCCGGTGGCCTCGCTGACTCTCTTCAGCCGGTCGGGAACGAACTCTGCGCCGGAATACTGCATAGAGATGTAGCCCATCTCCTTCAGCTTCCGGGCGGTATCCAAAAAATCCTCTTCGGTCTGGATCAGCGTCTTAATAGAATACAGGTTAATGCCAGCTTTCATTTTACAAATCCTCCGTTCATTTCTTTATAGCCCTGGGCGGCAAGAATGCCCTTCAGAGCGGTGACTGCACAGTCAAATGCCTCGTCATTATTTTCAAAGTTGAAACGATTCTTCATTTCCTCACCGTCGATGGTAGCATAGCCATCAAAGATTGCCAGGTGAGGCTCCAGCGTCAGAACCTGGTCGCCCTCGATCATCTCGATGAGCTTGGGGATATCACCGTCGCCCACACCGGCAGGAACCAGTTCCTCAGTCTTGGCATCGGTGTCCTTAATATGGAAGTACTCCATTTTACTATGGAGGGTAGGCAGGGTGACCTTGGGATCCTCGCCACACTGGATGTAGTTAGCAGGGTCATAGACGAACTTCAGGCCGGGGACATTGTCCATCAGCTCCTGGACACGCTCCAGGGTATCACCGTAGATCTTCTTCTCGTTCTCGTGGCAGAGCTTTACGCCATACTTGGTGGCTACCTCGACCATACGCTTTAAGTAAGCAAAAACCTGCTCCTTCTTATCATAAGCATCGAAGAAGCTGAACATACGGATCTTGTCCGCGCCGAAGATGTTAGCCATCTTGCACATATGCTCCACCTTGGGCAGATACTCCTCAAAGTCGAACTCCTCATTAAGAGAAACCTTACCCACAAGAGAACCCAAAGACCATACTTTCAGGTCATTCTCGGCCAAAATGGCGGCTACTTCCTCCGCTCTTTCCAAAGTCATATCACCGATGTTCACGCTGTCCACGGTACGGATCTCCAAAAGACCGATTCCGTTGCGGCGCAATGCATCGATCTGGGCCTGCAGGCTGCTGCCGGCCTCATCCGCAAATGCACATAAACGAATCACAGCAAATGCTCCTTTCCTATTAAATACCAGGAAGCATTATACTTTGTTTCCATAGAAAAGTCAACAAAGAATCCGCTAAAAAAGTGCTTGACAAGGGGCAAAAGCTGTGATAAGATACGCAGGTAATAAAGAAGGCCTGTCATCCGCCTCACCTCCAGCCAATGCGCAAAGAGGTCAATATTCCACCTCCTTTGCGGAGAAACTGTGTGAATGCGGATGGATTGCCATTCGCTTTTTTCGTTTTAATGGAGGTGCTTACCATAGCCAAGTTAGATCATCAGCTCAATGAAGAAATCCAGGATAAGGAACTTCGCATCATCGGTGAAGACGGCGCACAGCTGGGCATTATGTCCGCTGACGAAGCCAACGCTTTGGCCGAGGAGCAGGGCCTGGACCTGGTAAAGATTTCCCCCAACGCAGTCCCCCCCGTCTGCAAGATCATGGACTATTCCAAGTTCTGCTTCGATCAGAAGAAGCGTGAGAAGGAAGCCAAGAAGAATCAGAAGGTTGTGGAGATCAAGGAGATCCGTATGAGCCCCAGCATCGACACCAACGACTTGAACACCAAGATCAAGAATGCTCAGAAGTTCCTGAGGGACGGCAACCGGGTCAAGGTCAGCGTCCGCTTCCGCGGCCGCGAGATGGCTCACACCAATCTTGGCGAGAAGCTGCTGATGGACTTTGCAGAGGCTTGCGCTGAACTTTCTACTATGGAAAAGAATCCCAAGCTGGAGGGCCGGTTCATGGGTATGTTCCTGGCCCCCAAAAAACAGTAAGTAACAAATTATTTGTTCTATTACCAATGATACGGAAGGAGAACCAACTATGCCCAAGCTGAAAACCCATAGCGGTGCTAAGAAGAGATTTAACCTCACCAAGTCCGGTAAGGTCAAGAGAGCCCGCGCTTACAAGAGCCATATCCTCACTAAGAAGGATACCAAGCGTACCCGTCGTCTTCGTACCACTGCTTATGCAGATGCTACCAACGTAGCAGCCGTCAAGAAGATGATTCCCTACAAATAAGCCAAGGAGGATATTGAGAAATGGCAAGAGTCAAAGGCGCAATGATGACGCGCAAGAGAAGAAATGCTACCCTGAAGCTGGCTAAGGGTTACTGGGGCTCCAAGTCCCGCCACTTTAAGATGGCCAAGCAGCAGGTTATGAAGTCCGGCAACTACGCTTACGTTGGCCGCAAGCTGAAGAAGCGTGACTATCGCAGACTGTGGATCACCCGTCTGTCTGCCGCTGTCGCTCCCTACGGTCTGAACTACTCCACCTTCATGAACGGTGTGAAGAAGGCCGGCATCGAGATGAACCGTAAGAGCCTGTCCGAGATGGCTATCCAGGACACCGCCGCTTTCGCTGCTCTGGTTGAGCAGGCTAAGGCTGCTCTGAAGTAAGAAACACATAAAAACCCTGCACCGATTGGTGCAGGGTTTTTATTGCAATCGCGAGAGGTTCTTATGCCTTATACCGGGGCTGACAGGTGATGTTCACGCCCAGGCGCTTGAAAATCTTTTCGTCTACCGGGGAGAGGATCACGGAGGAATGCACTTCGCAACCACGGAGCTTGCCCAGTTGTTCCATTGCCAGCTCGGCCTTGGGATCGGTAGCGGCGCAGATGGACAGAGCGATGAGCACTTCGTCGGTATGCAGGCGGGGATTCCGGTTACCCAAATGGTCTACCTTCAGGTGCTGAATGGGGTCAATGACCTCCGGCGCAATCAAGTGGAGCGCATCGTCCAGGCCTGCAAGGGTCTTTAGAGCATTGAGAAGCAGAGCTGCGGAAGCGCCCAGTAGATTAGAGGTCTTGCCAGTAACAATTTGTCCGTCCGGCAGCTCCATAGCCGCTGCGGGCTTGCCGGTCTGCTCCGCCTTTTCCAAAGCGGGCGCCACCACCCGGCGGGCATCCTCGGTCACATTAGCCTTTTTCATCAAAAGCTCTAATTTGAGAATCTGATTATAGTCCGCCTTGCCCTGCTTTTGGTCGCACAGAGCGGCATAGTACCGGCGGACGATCTCCTGGCGGGAGGCCTCACAGCAGGCTTCATCATCCAGGATGCAGCTCCCCACCATATTGACGCCCATATCCGTGGGAGATTTATAGGGGCATTCTCCCAAGATCCGCTCGAACATCGCCACCAGCACAGGGAACGCTTCCACATCCCGGTTATAATTGACGGTAGTTTGTCCATAAGCTTCCAAGTGGAAGGGGTCGATCATATTTACATCGGAAAGGTCTGCGGTAGCCGCCTCATAGGCTAAGTTCACGGGATGATTCAGCGGCAGATTCCACACAGGGAAAGTTTCAAACTTGGCATACCCGGCCTTTACTCCCCGCTTATGCTCGTGGTAGAGTTGGCTCATGCAGGTGGCCAGCTTGCCGCTGCCAGGGCCGGGTGCGGTAACAACCACCAAGGAGCGGGAGGTTTCAATAAAGTCATTCTTGCCATAGCCCTCATCGCTGACAATATAACCGATATTTGCGGGATAACCAGGGATATCATAATGGTGATAGACCTTAATGTCCATAGCTTCCAAGCGGCTGCTGAAGGCCTTGGCCATACTTTGGCCGGAGAACCGGGTGAGCACCACGCTGGACACATACAGGCCAAAGCCGCGGAACACATCAATGAGCCGGATCACATCCCGGTCGTAGGTGATACCCAGGTCGCCGCGGATCTTATTCTTCTCAATGTCATCCGCATTGATGACAACCACCATCTCCACCTGATCCTTCAGCTCCAGCAGCATACGCAGCTTGCTGTCCGGCTGAAAACCGGGCAAAACACGGGCTGCATGATTGTCATCATACAGCTTGCCGCCAAACTCCAGATACAGCTTGCCGCCAAATTTGGCGATCCGCTCCCGGATATGGGCGGATTGGGTGCTGATATATTTATCGTGATCGAAACCTTGCTTCATTTTTCTGCGCCCCTTTTCTGCAAAATTTGCATAGCAAATACCTTTTTCTATTTTAATTTACTTTTTCAAAAATAGCAAGTTTTTTTCGACATTTTCAAAAGAATTAAATGACACAAAAATAATTTGCAGAAATTGCGAAAAGTTGTTGACAAATTCTTTTCTGCGTGGTATTATATCCAAGCGTCAGACGGAAGTCTGCAGGTAAATATGCGCGAGTGGTGGAATTGGTAGACTCGCTAGATTCAGGTTCTAGTGTTCACTGCGGACGTGCGGGTTCAAGTCCCGCCTCGCGCACCAGAAAAGAAAAAGTCGTCTCTCGAGACGGCTTTTTTCTTTGTCCCTTGCAGTTTTCAAGTGAATATGTTATGATTAGTTACATCCCTCACAGTTCTAAGGAGACAGAATCATGCATAAAAATATGCGATGGATCACGGAAACCGCCGTGATGTTGGCGTTGCTTGTAGCCCTGCAGGCTTTAACAAAACCTATGGGTCAGTTAGTCACCGGCTCCTGCGTCAATGCGGTGCTGGCCATTACTGTACTGCTTGTGGGTATGCGCAGCGGCATCACCGTTGCGCTTATTAGCCCTGTATGCGCTTTCCTGCTGGGAATCGCGCCCAACTTTGTAACCGTTCTGCCCATTATGATGGGCAATCTGTGCTTTGTGGTGCTGCTGCGGATTATCTCTGGAAAGCCCTTTTGGCGGCAGGCCGTTGCCTTGGTAACTGCAGCAGCTGTAAAGTTCGGTGTTTTGTATTCACTGGTAGTCAAGGTTATTTGCGGCTTTGCAGCCAACGCATTGGTAGGCCAAAAGATTGGCAGCATCGTTGTTTTAGCACCCCCTATGCTGAAAAAACTGCCTGCAATGTTCACCTGGCCCCAGCTATTCACCGCCCTCATTGGCGGCACTGTAGCACTAGTCATCGTCCCTGTTCTGCGGAAAGCCTTAAGAAGATAAAAAAGCAGCGGCTCAGCCGCTGCTTTTTTTCTTTCCTTTTCCAACAAAATCCGCCTGTCTTTTTTTAATATATACTTGCATTATTTAATGCTTTATGATATAATTTTATCGATTGATAAAATGCGTGTAGTATGTATACGCAAACGCAATGTAAAGATATGAGGTGTATGGTATGAAGTACAGTTATTTCCCCGGTTGCACGCTGCGAAACAAAGCCAAAGATCTGGACGATTACGCAAGAGCCTGCGCCGAAAAATTAGGCTTTTCTCTCGAGGAGCTGACCGACTGGCAGTGCTGCGGCGGTGTATACCCTCTGGGTGCTGACGAGATTGCCAGCAAGCTGCCCTCTGTCCGGGCGCTGAATGCTGCCAAAAAAAAGGGGCAGGACCTGGTAGCGGTTTGCTCCGCCTGCTACCACGTACTCAAACGCGTGAATGACGATATGGCAAATGTGGCTGACATTCAGACCCGCGCCAACAACTATATGCAGTTGGACACCCCCTACACCGGTGAGACCAAGGTGCTGCACTACCTGGAGGTTCTGTGGGATGTGGTAGGCTTCGACAAGCTGAAGGAAGCTGTTGTCAATCCCCTTACCGGTCGCAAGGTTGGCGCTTACTACGGTTGCCTGCTGCTACGGCCCAGTTCTGTGATGGCCTTTGACGACCCGGAAAATCCCACCATTTTGGAAGACTTCATCCGGGCATTGGGCGCTGAGCCTGTGATGTACCCCTACCGCAACGAGTGCTGCGGCGGCTACATTTCTATTAAGGAACAGGAGAAAGCTGCCGGTCTTTGCAAGAAGATTACCGACAGCGCTGAAGGCTTCCAGGCTGATTGCCTGGTGACTGCTTGCCCACTGTGTAAGTACAATCTCAGCAAGAACAGCAATCTGCCCATTGTCTATTTCACCGAGCTTTTGGCGGAAGCCTTGGGCATTAAGGAGGCGCAGGAATGAGTAAAGTAGAACAAATCAAAGAAATTAGCGGTGTCAACCCCCTCAAGTGTATGAAGTGCGGCAAATGCTCCGCATCCTGCCCTTCCTTCAACGAGATGGACATTAAACCCCATCAGTTTGTTACTTATGTAATTAACGACGATGTGGAAGCTTTGGCGGAATCTAAGTCCGCCTGGAAGTGCCTAAGCTGCTTTGCCTGCATTGAGCGCTGCCCCCGGGATGTAAAGCCCGGCAAGCTGATCGACGCCGCCCGGCAGATCCTCATTCGCCAGCGCGGTCAGGAGGGTCTGTCCCCCGACGAGATCCCCGCGCTTTTGGACGAAGAAATGCCCCAGCAGCTTCTGATGAGCGCATTCAGAAAATATCGGAGGTAAGAGATGCGTAAAATTGGTGTATTTGTTTGCCATTGCGGCAGTAACATTGCTGCAACGGTAGATGTAAAGAAAGTCGTGGAACTGGCTCTGCAAGAACAGGGTGTTGTCCACGCAGAAGATTACCCCTATATGTGCTCCGAGGCAGGTCAGGTCAGAATCGCTGAGGCCATCAAGGAAAATAAGCTTGAAGGCATCGTGGTCTGCTCCTGCTCCCCCCGTATGCACGAGGCCACTTTCCGCAAGTGCGCGGAGAGAAATGGACTGAACCCCTACCTGGTAGAGATCGCCAACATCCGTGAGCATTGCTCCTGGATTCACAAGGATATGGCTGAGGCCACAGAAAAGGCTGTCATTTTGATGCGGGCCGCTGTTGCCAAGGTGCATCTGAACGCGCCCCTGCAGGCCGGCGAAAGCGCCGTTACCAAGCGGGCACTGGTCATTGGCGGCGGTATTGCCGGTATTCAGACCGCAATCGACATTGCCGATGCCGGCTACAAGGTGGACATTGTGGAGAAAGAGCCTTCCATCGGCGGCCGTATGAGCCAGCTGGACAAGACCTTCCCCACCCTGGACTGCTCTGCCTGTATTCTCACCCCCAAGATGGTGGAAGCTGCCGCTCACGAGAACATCACCATACATACCTGGTCCGAAGTGGAAAAGGTTTCCGGTTTCGTGGGCAACTTCACTGTGGACATTCGCAAGAAGGCCCGCTATGTGGATATGGATAAGTGTACCGGCTGTGGCATCTGCCAGGAGAAATGCCCCTCCAAGAAGCCCCTCAACGAATTTAACCGGGGTCTGAACACCCGCAGCGCCATTTACACACCCTTTGCACAGGCCATTCCCAATGTGCCCGTGATTGATGCCAATGCCTGTATCAAGCTGAACACCGGCAAATGCGGTATCTGCGAGAAATTCTGCCAGGCCGGCGCTATTGACTACACCCAGAAAGATGAGATCATCACCGAACAGTACGGTGCTATTGTTGTTGCTACTGGTTTTGATACCATCAAGCTGGATAAGTACGGCGAATACGCCTACAACGAGAGCAAGGATGTAATCACTTCCCTGGAGCTGGAGCGTATTATGAATGCTGCCGGCCCCACCAAGGGTCACTTAGAGCGTCTTAGTGACGGCAAGGCCCCCAAGGAAATCGTGTTTATTCAGTGCGTAGGCAGCCGCTGCTCCGACGACCGGGGCAAGCCCTACTGCTCCAAGATCTGCTGTATGTACACCGCCAAGCACGCAATGCTCATTCGGGATAAGTACCCCGATACCAATGTGACTGTGTTCTACATTGATGTCCGTACCCCCGGCAAGAACTTTGATGAGTTCTACCGCCGGGCTGTGGAAGACTACGGCGTCAATTATGTAAAGGGTCAGGTGGGCAAGGTTGCGCCTCAGCCCGATGGAAGCCTTATGGTTCACGGCGTTGACCTGCTGGAAAACAAGCAGATTCTGAAGAAGGCGGATATGGTGGTTCTGGCAACCGCTATTGAGCCCAACCCCGATGTCCGTAAGATTGCCACCATGCTCACCGCTTCTATTGACACCAACAATTTCCTCACTGAGGCTCACCCCAAGCTGCGCCCCGTGGAATCCCCCACAGCGGGTGTGTTCCTGTCCGGTGTATGCCAAGGCCCCAAGGACATTCCCGAGACCGTAGCCCAGGCTGGCGCTGCGGCTGTAAAGGTCATCGGCTTGCTTGCCAAGGATAAGCTGAAGACCAACCCCTGCACCGCCAAAGCTGACGAGCTGCGCTGCAACGGCTGCAGCCAGTGCGCCAATGTGTGCCCCTACGGTGCTATTTCCTACGAGACCCGTCAGGTCAACGACCACGGCATCCGGGAGGATCGCCGCATTGCGGTGGTCAATTCCGCTCTGTGCCAGGGCTGCGGCGCTTGTACCGTAACCTGTCCCAGCGGCGCTATGGACCTGCAGGGCTTCTCTAACAGACAAATCATTGCGGAGGTGGATGCAATATGCCGGTAACTGAAAATTGGAAACCCAAAATCGTGGCATTCTGCTGCAACTGGTGCAGCTACGCCGGCGCTGACCTGGCCGGCTCCAGCAGACTGGCTTATCCTGCCGATGTAAAGATCATCAAAGTACCCTGCTCCTGCCGTGTGAACCCTATGTTCATTCTGCGGGCCTTTGAAAAGGGCGCTGACGGTGTGATCCTGTGCGGTTGCCACCCCGGCGACTGCCACTACTCCACCGGTAACTACTATGCCCGCCGCCGTATGACTCTTCTGTTCTCTATGCTGGACTATCTGGGCGTGGAAGAGGGTCGTACCCGTGTAGAATGGGTGTCTGCTGCTGAGGGTGTAAAGTTCTCCGAAACCATGAACAGCTTTGTAGAAAAAGTTCGCGCCCTTGGCCCGAATGTGAGATTGGGGGATTTGCGATGCAAGAATTGATCAATAAAGCTAAAACGCTTTTGGAAAGCGGCGAAGTAGCCCGGGTTTTGGGCTGGAAGAAGGGCGAATACGAGTATGACCCCGAACCCGCTTTCTTCGAAACCTCCGAGAGTCTGAAGGATTTTGTCTATAACGGTTTCTGCGGCGCTAACCTGAGCAAGTACATGATTGAAGCAGGCAAAAAAGAGGGCAAGACCCTGGTCTTCCTCAAGCCCTGCGACAGCTACAGCTACAACCAGCTCCTGCGGGAACACCGGGTAGACCGGGAGAAGGCCTACATTGTAGGCGTAGGATGCAAGGGCAAGCTGGCTGTCTCCAAGATTCCTTTCGAGGGCATCTTGAACATCTCCGGCGCTGAATATCCCGACGCAGCGGAAACCCTTACCGTGGAGACCCTCTATGGCACCGAAACCATTGCTTATAAAGATGCAATGCTGGAGCGCTGCCATGTTTGCAAGGGCAAAGAGCATGTTGTCTATGATGAGCTGATTGGCGAGTCTGCCGACACTGTGGATGCCGACCGCTTTGCAGAGGTGGAACGCATTGAGGCTATGAGCCCCGAGGAGAAGTTCGCATTCTTCCAGAGTGAGCTTTCTAAGTGCATCCGCTGTAACGCCTGCCGGAACGTATGTCCTGCCTGCTCCTGCCGCAAGTGCGTGTTTGACAGCACCGCCTTTGACTCCGAGCAGAAGGCTAACACCACCTCTTTCGAGGAAAAGATGTTCCACATCATCCGCGCCTTCCATGTGGCCGGTCGTTGCACCGACTGCGGCGAATGCAGCCGTGTCTGCCCCCAGGGCATTCCTCTGCATCTGTTCAACCGGAAATTCATTAAGGATATTAACGCCCTGTACGGCGAGTACCAGGCAGGAAGCGACTTAGAGAGCAAAGCACCTCTGACCAACTTCACTACCGAAGATGCTGAGCCGGGCGTAGGCAGGGGGTAAATTATGTATAAGATCAAAAAAGAAAACTTAACTGCCCTCTATGCAGCTATCGCTGCTGAAAATGACCTGTTTCTGCCCATTAAGGCAGCCGGTCAGACCAATTTCGGTCTGTGGACCGAAAACGCCGAGGTTGACATCGACACTTTGAAGACCGTCAAGTCCGGCAAGGACATCTTCTTCCCCCAGAGTGAGACCCTCTACAAGGTCCGTCGGGAGGAAGGCAAATTTGCCATTGACGGCGAAGCCCCCCGGCAGACTCCCTTTGTTGTATTTGGCATTCGGGGCTGCGATGTAAGAGCTTTGGCTGTTCTGGACAAGGTATTCCTTTCCGACCCTATCGACAGCTACTATGCCGCCCGCCGGCAGATGGGCACCATCGTGTCCCTGGCCTGCGGCAAGCCCGCCACTTCCTGCTTCTGCAAGGTGTTCGGTGTGGATTGTGCAGAACCCGAAGGCGATGTGGTGACCTGGTTGGTTGGCGACACCCTTTACTGGAAAGCCAAGACCAAGAAGGGCGAGCAGCTCACCGAGAAGATGACCTCTTTGCTGGAAAAGGCTGATGAGGCTGCTGTTGAAGCAGAGCAAGCCGCCATCCGCGCTATTGTGGAAAAGCTGCCCTACTCCAAGCTGTCCTTGGATAAGTGGGGCGCTGCCGCCGCTGACGCAAACTTTGATTCTCCCATTTGGGAGCAGATGTATAAGCCCTGTCTGGCCTGCGGCACCTGCACCTTTGTGTGCCCCACCTGTCAGTGCTACGACATTAAGGACTACTCTACCGGCAACGGCGTTCAGCGGTATCGCTGCTGGGACAGCTGTATGTACTCCGATTTCACTATGATGGCTCACGGCAACAACCGCACCAGCCAAATGCAGCGGTTCCGCCAGCGGTTTATGCACAAGCTGGCTTATTTCCCCGCCAATAATCAGGGAATGTTCTCCTGTGTTGGCTGCGGCCGGTGTGTGGATAAATGCCCCAGCCACTTAAATATCGTGAAGGTCATCAAGGCCTTCGAAAAGGAGGGTGTATGATGCAGGAGCCTATGCACGAATGTAAACACAATCCCGGCTTTATGCGGGACACCCTGGTTCCCCAGGTGGGTATCATCACCGATATCCGCACCGAGACCCCGGATGTCAAGACCTTCCGGGTGGAGGCTCTTGGCGGCGGTAAGCTCTTTGAGCATATGCCCGGTCAGTGCGCGATGGTCTGCGCCCCCGGTATTGGTGAGGCAATGTTCTCCATTACCTCCTCCCCCACCAACAAGCTTTATCAGGAATTTTCCATCAAGCGCTGCGGTGTCCTCACTGAGCACCTGCATTCTTTGAAAGCCGGTGACCAGATCCTGGTCCGTGGTCCTTACGGCAATAATTTCCCCGTGGAGACCGAGCTGAAAGGACAGAATCTGCTGTTCATCGCCGGCGGTATTGCCCTGGCGCCTCTGCGCAGTGTGATCAACTACTGTCTGGACAACCGGGAAAACTACGGCGACATTGACATCGTTTACGGTTCCCGCTCCGCTGACGATCTGGTGCAGCGCAAGGAGATCGAGGAGGTTTGGTCCAATATCCCCGGTGTGAATGTACACCTGACCATCGACCGACCCCAGGAGGGTTGGGACGGCCACGTGGGCTTTGTCCCCTCCTATCTGCAGGAACTGGCCTTTGATACAAACCGCACCGCCATCCTCTGCGGACCTCCCATTATGATTAAGTTCTGTCTGCAGGGCTTGAAGGAAATGGGCTTTGCCATGGAGCAGGTCTACACCACCCTGGAGCTTCGGATGAAATGCGGCGTGGGCAAATGCGGCCGCTGCAACATCGGCACCAAGTACGTCTGCAAGGACGGCCCCGTGTTCCGTTTCGACCAAGTCGATGCACTGCCTAACGAATACTAAGGAGGACAACGCCAAATGGAAAACAATATGGTAAATGTTTATTTCTTCGGCAAGAAATATTCCGTTCCCGGCGATCTGACCATCATGACCGCTATGGAATATGCAGGCTACACCCTGACCCGGGGCTGCGGCTGCCGTCACGGCTTCTGCGGTGCTTGCGCCACTATCTACCGCATCAAGGGTAAGAACGAGCTGAAGACCTGCCTGGCTTGCCAGACCCAGGTGCAGGAGGGTATGTATGTGGCATCCATCCCCTTCTTCCCCACTGACAAGCGGACCTATGACATTAACGAGATCAAGGCCGACCAGCGGGTAATGATGGAGCTGTATCCCGAAATTTACGCCTGCATCGGCTGTAATGCCTGCACCAAGGCCTGTACTCAGAGCCTGAATGTTATGCAGTACATTGCCTATGCACAGCGTGGCGAACTGGAAAAGTGCGCTGAGGAGTCCTTCGACTGTGTCGGTTGCGGCTGCTGCTCCGTTCGCTGCCCCGCCGGTATCAGCCATCCCATGGTTGGCTTGCTGGCAAGACGACTCACCGGTAAGTACATTGCTCCCGAGACTAAGCATCTAAAAAACAGAGTTGCTGAGATCAACGCCGGCGCTTATGATGAGCTGATCGAGGCAATTATGCAGAAGCCCATCACCGAGATGCAAGAGCTTTACAACAACCGGGACATTGAAAAGTAAGGAGGGTACAGGATGTTTACAGAGACTATGATGGAATCCATCAAGAAGGTGGAAGCAACCCGTGCCGCTCGTATGGGCACAGAACCCCGCCGTATGACGGCTGAGGAAAAGTCCGAACTGCTGAAGGCCTACCATCCCGATTACCGGCCTGAGGGCTTTAAGGAAATTCAAATTGGACCCAACAAGGGTCAGAAGGCTCCTGTGGAGCTGACCGACCTCATCCACTCCAACAGCCGTCTGCTGGGCGAAAACATCGACCTGAGCAAGATCGACTATGATGTGGACGTACTGGTCATTGGTGGCGGCGGCGCAGGCTCTTCTGCTGCCATTGAGGCCCACGAGGCAGGCGCCAATGTCATGATCGTTACCAAGCTGCGTATCGGCGATGCCAACACTATGATGGCCGAGGGCGGCATCCAGGCTGCCGACAAGGAGAACGATTCCCCCGTGCAGCACTATCTGGACGCTTTCGGCGGCGGCCACTTTGCTGCCCGTCCCGAGCTGCTGCGGCGCTTGGTTATGGAAGCTCCCGATGCCATCCGCTGGCTCAATGAGCTGGGTGTTATGTTCGACAAGGACGAGGACGGCCGTATGGTCACCACCCATGGCGGCGGTACTTCCCGCAAGCGTATGCACGCCTGCAAGGACTACTCCGGCGCAGAGATTATGCGTACTGTCCGTGACGAAGTTCTCAACAGAAAGATTCCCGTGGTGGAGTTCACCTCCGCTGTGGAGCTGATTAAGGACGACAAGGGCCAGGTGGCCGGTGCAGTTCTTCTTAATATGGAAACCGGCGATTATATGGTGGCAAAAGCCAAGACCGTCATCATCGCCACCGGCGGCGCAGGCAGACTCCACTATCAGAATTTCCCCACCTCCAACCACTACGGCGCTACCGCTGACGGCCTGATTTTGGGCTACCGCGCCGGCGCTCCCCTGCTGTACCAGGATACCATCCAGTATCACCCCACCGGTGTTGCTTACCCTAGCCAAATCTTCGGCGCGCTGGTTACCGAGAAGGTTCGTTCCATCGGTGCTATGTTGGTTAACAAGGATGGCGAGGCTTATGCCCATCCCCTGGAAACAAGAGACGTTTCCGCATCTGCCATCATTCGTGAATGTGCCAACGGCAAGGGTGTTGACACCCCCCTGGGCAGCGGTGTTTGGCTGGACACTCCCATGATTGAGCAGATTCACGGTGAGGGCACTATCGAAAAGAGAATTCCCGCAATGCTGCGTATGTACTTAAACTACGGCATTGATATGAGAAAAGTCCCCATTTTGGTTTATCCCACCCTCCACTACCAGAACGGCGGTCTGGAGATTGGCGGCGAAGGCTTCACCAAGGCCATCCCCAACCTGCTGGTTGCCGGCGAGGCTGTGGGCGGCATTCACGGCCGTAACCGTCTGATGGGTAACTCCCTGCTGGACATCATCGTCTTTGGCCGGAACGCCGGTAAGGCTGCCGCTGCCAAGGCCAAGGAAGTCACTTTGGGCAAGATGAACCTGGATCATATCACCGCTTACGCAGAAGAGCTTAAGAAGGCCGGCATAACACAGGAGGGCGTATCTCCCCTGCTGCTACCTAAGTACGCCTGCCACGAAAGATAAGGAGATGTAAGGGAAAATGGAGTTTATTTCTCACCTGATCAATCCTGGTTCTGCTGCCGTTGTATTGATGGGCGCATTCTTCATCACCTTTCTGGGTTACTGCCTGGGCAGAATTTCCATCAAGGATGTTTCCCTGGGTACTGCAGGCGTATTCCTGACTGCCCTGCTGTTTGGCTACCTGTTCACCCTGCCGGGATTAAAAGAAATCCCTGTTCTTTCTAAATTCCACATTGCGGATGCCTCCGCTTCTGCAATGGATAACTACGGCTTTATGGGCGACATCGGTCTTGTACTCTTTGTGACCGCTGTTGGCTCCATTGCCGGCCCCAACTTCTTCCGTGACCTGAAGAAGAACGCAAAGACCTATATTCCTATGGGCGCTATCATCATCGCCATCGGCGCGCTGGCTGCTGCCGCATTTGCTGCGGTTCCCGGCATCGGTTCTTCCTTTGCCAGCGGTGTTCTCTCCGGCGCCCTCACCTCCACCCCCGCTTTCTCCGCAGCTAAGGAGATTGCCGGTGACAAGGCTGCTATGGTATCCCTGGGCCAGGCAATTTCCTATCCCTTCGGTGTTGTGGGCGTTGTGCTGTTCGTACAGATCATGCCCAAGATGCTGAAGGCAAATATGGATAAGGAAAGAGCCCTCATCGCCAACCCCACCAAGGCCAAGGCAGAAAAGGCCGCTGATGCAGAGGCTGCTGCCGATGCCTGCGATATGCCTGCCGAGGAAAAGAGCGCAAAGAAGCGTTTTGACATCGACGGCTTCGGTTTGGCCGCTTTTGGCCTGGCTGTGGTGCTAGGCATTCTGCTGGGTTCTATCAAGATCCCCCTGACCGCCAAGGGTTATGACGGCTCTTGCTTCTCCCTGGGTATGACCGGCGGCCCGCTGATCATGGCTTTGATCCTGGCCCACTTTGGTCACATCGGCGCTATGAATATGCGCGTAAACACCCAGGTTCTGAAGATCTTCCGGGAATTCGGTCTGGTTCTGTTCCTGCTGGGCGCAGGCGTAGAAGGCGGCGTGCAGCTGGTGGAGCAGATCCAGAACTCCCAGTACGGCATTATGATCGTGGTATACGGCTTTATTGCCGGTGTAATCATCACCATTATTCCTATGGTCGTGGGCTACATCTTCGCAAGAAAGATCTGCAAGCTGCCGTTGCTCAGCACTTTGGGCTCTATTACCGGCGGTATGACCAGCACCCCCGCTCTGGGTACGCTGATCTCCGTTGCCGGAACTGACGATGTGGCTGGTGCTTATGCGTCCACCTATCCCATCGCTTTGGTGCTGATCGTATTTGCTTGCCAGATCATTGGTATTGTATTATAAATTAGGAGGCATTGTAAAATGCGTGAAATTCAAGTTTCTGCCATCACCGATGTGGTGGAGCGTCTTTGCATTGAAGCCAACACCCACCTGCCCGGTGATGTAAAATGCGCCATTGAGACCTGCCGTGCCTGCGAAGACGGTGCGATTGCCCAGGGTGTTCTGGACAAGATCATCGAAAACTACAACATCGCGGACAGCGAGAATGTCCCCATCTGCCAGGATACCGGCATGGCCTGTGTATTCCTGGAAATCGGCCAGGATGTACACTTGGTTGGCGGCGACCTGCGGGAAGCTGTTGACGAGGGTGTGCGCCGGGGCTATGGCAAGGGCTATCTGCGCAAGTCCGTTGTGGCTGACCCTGTCCGTCGTGGCAACACCGGTGACAACACCCCCGCAATGCTCTACACCGAGATCGTTCCCGGCGAGAATGTGAAGATCACTGTTGGCCCCAAGGGCTTCGGTAGCGAGAATATGAGCGCCATCCGGATGTTCAAGCCTTCTGCCGGTCTGCAGGGCATTAAGGATTTCATTCTGGAGACCGTGGAGCTGGCCGGCCCCAACCCCTGTCCTCCCATGGTGGTAGGCGTTGGTATCGGCGGTACTTTCGACAAGGCTGCGCTCCTTGCCAAGAAAGCCATTATGCGTCCTCTGGATACCCACAACCCCGATCCCTTCTATGCAGAACTGGAAGAGGAAATGCTGGAAAAAGTCAATGCGCTGGGTATCGGCCCTCAGGGCTTTGGTGGCAAGACCACTGCCATTGGTCTGAACATCGAAACTCTGCCCACCCACATTGCAGGTATGCCTTGCGCTATCAACATTAACTGCCACGTGACCCGGCATAAGACGGAGGTGCTGTAAAATGGAAAAGCATATTACCCTTCCCCTCACAGAGGAGATCGTCAAAACGCTGAAGGCTGGCGATACCGTCTATCTCACCGGCACCATTTACACCTCCCGCGACGCCGGTCACAAGAGGATGTGCGAATCCCTGGCAAAGGGTGAGGAACTGCCCTTCGACCCCAAGGACGCTACCATTTACTACGTGGGCCCCACTCCCGCCAAGCCCGGTCAGGTCATCGGATCTGCCGGCCCTACCACCTCCGGCCGTATGGATGCTTATGCTCCTACCATGATGAGCGTTGGCGCCCGGGGTATGATCGGCAAGGGCGCAAGACTGCCCGAGGTCGTGGAGGCCATGAAGAAGTACACCGGTGTGTACTTCGGCGCTATCGGCGGCGCCGGCGCACTGCTTGCCAAGTGCATTAAGCAGTGCGAGCTGATCGCCTATGAAGATTTGGGCGCTGAGGCTCTGCGCAAGCTGTATGTTGAGGATATGCCCCTGTTCGTCATCATCGACTGCGAAGGCAACAACCTCTACGAATCCGGGAGAGCTGAATACTTAGCCAAGAAATAACGAAATATAAATTAGCCCCAGTTTGCTCAGTGGCGCAAACTGGGGCTAATTCTATATAAAATTGAAATTTCAACCTTTCCTTTTTCGGCAAAAGATGCTATACTGGATAAAATACTACAGGAGAACTGTTATGGATTTTTTACCTATTTCCAAAGAGGATATGGCTACGCGGGGCTGGGAGCAGTGCGACTTTGTATATGTGATTGGAGATGCCTATGTGGATCACCCTTCCTTTGGCCATGCCATCATCAGCCGTGTGCTGGAGAATGCCGGCTACTCCGTGGGCATCATCTCCCAACCGGATTGGAAGAATCCCAAGTCTATTGCTGTTTTGGGCAAGCCCAGGCTGGGCTTTTTGGTGTCCAGCGGTAATATGGACTCTATGGTAAACCATTATTCCGTCACCAAGCACAAGCGCAAGACCGATGCCTTCACCCCCGGCGGTGTGATGGGCAAACGGCCCGATTATGCTACCGTCGTTTACTGCAACCTTATTCGTCAAACCTATAAAGATGTTCCCATTCTCATTGGTGGCATCGAGGCAAGCCTGCGACGGCTGGCCCATTATGATTATTGGTCCGAAAGTCTGAAACGCTCCATTTTATTAGACAGCCAGGCAGACCTTCTGATGTACGGTATGGGCGAAAAAAGCATCGTGGAGATTGCCGATGCTCTTAACAGCGGTATGCAGGTGCAGGATATTACCTATATTGACGGCACTGTGTTCAAGACCGACAAATTAGACGAGAGCCTCCCCACCATCACTCTGCCCACCTATGCCCAGCTTTCCGCTTCCAAGCGGACCTACGCGGAGAGCTTCCGCACCCAGTACGGCAACTGTGACCCCTTCACCGCCAAACGACTGGCAGAGCCCTACGGCAAGACCTTTGTGGTACAGAATCCACCTCAAAAGCCCTTGACTCAAGAGGAGATGGATGCTGTCTATGCCCTCCCTTACTGCCGTACCTATCACCCCAGCTACGAAAAGCTTGGCGGTGTCCCTGCCATTGAGGAAGTTAAATTCAGCCTGGTGAGCAATCGGGGCTGTTTTGGCGCTTGTTCTTTCTGCGCGCTCACTTTCCACCAGGGCCGAATCATTCAGACCCGGAGCCATGAATCTATTTTGGCAGAAGCTGAGCTCATGGCAAAGAAAAAGGACTTCAAGGGCTATATTCACGATGTAGGCGGCCCTACCGCCAATTTCCGTCATCCCGCCTGTGAAAAACAGCTTTCCAAAGGCGCTTGTCCCCAGCGGCAATGCCTGTATCCCACCCCCTGCAAAAATATGCGGGCCGACCATAGCGACTATGTGGCGCTGCTGCGCAAGTTGCGGAAAATTCCCGGGGTTAAAAAAGTATTCATCCGCAGCGGTATTCGCTTTGACTACCTGTTGGCCGACAAGAAGGACTCCTTCTTCAAGGAATTGGTGCAATTCCATATTTCCGGTCAGCTGAAGGTTGCCCCGGAACATGTTTCTGATGCGGTCTTAAGCCGTATGGGAAAGCCCAAGAATGCGGTTTACAACCGGTTTGTGGAAAAGTATTATGCCCTCAACAAGCAGTACGGTATGAATCAGTTTTTGGTGCCCTATCTTATGTCCAGCCACCCCGGCTCAACCATGAAAGAGGCTGTGGAGCTGGCAGAATATATCCGGGATCTGGGCTACAATCCGGAGCAGGTGCAGGATTTCTATCCCACGCCCTCCACATTGTCCTCGGTGATGTACTACACCGGCCTGGACCCCCGGACAATGGAAAAGGTCTATGTGCCCACAGACCCCCACGAAAAGGCTATGCAGCGTGCGCTGATCCAGTATCGCAACCCCAGTAACTACTATCTTGTCCGCGAGGCGCTGCTAAAGGCTCACAGAGAGGATTTGATAGGTTCCGGACCCAAGTGCTTAATCCGGGCTGTTCCCCCCAGGAGCGGCCCTCGGAAGGCTTCCCCCAAGCTGCCGCCAAAGTTAGCCGCCAAGCGGCCGCCTAAGAAAGGCGCCCCCCCGAAAAAAGGCAGACGGTAATGCATCAAAGCCCTCCCATACAGGGAGGGCTTTTTCCCTTGACTTTTGGTCTGTAAAATGGTATCATTGGCAAGAACAAGGAGAGTTGTCCGAGTGGTTTAAGGAGCTAGTCTTGAAAACTAGTGATGGGGCGACCCACCGTGAGTTCGAATCTCACACTCTCCGCCAAGAAAAAGCCGTCGACAAAGTCGACGGCTTTTTCAACTAAGTTTGCCCAAAGGGCAAACTTAACTTAACTTTGCGGCAACGCCGCAATACTTCATTATGCCGTAAGGCATAACTTCACTTGGCGCAGCCAAACTTCATTAAACATTGCAGTTTATGTTGTCTTATGCTATACTAACAAAAAACAGGAGGTGGGATAGGATGCAAAAGGCGATTTTCTTTGATTTGGACGGCACTCTTACGGATTCCGGTGAGGGCATCATCAACTGCGCCACTTTGGCGCTGCAGCATTTCGGCTTACCAGTACCCTCCCGGGAGGAAATGGGTGTGTTTGTTGGCCCGCCTTTAGATAAAACTTTTATGGAATTTGGTGTTCCGGCGGAAAAGGCCCAGGAGGCCATTGATGTATTCCGCAGCCGCTATTTGGTGGTGGGCAAATACGAAAACCACCCCTACCCCGGCATTCACGATCTGCTCAGCCGGCTGAAAGCTCAGGGCCATAGGCTGTTTGTCGCTACCTCCAAGCCGGAAGAAACCGCAATCGATATTCTACACAAATTTGAATTGGCGGAGTTCTTTGAAGAGATTTGTGGCGCCAGCTTCGACCACTCCCGGGTACACAAGGCAGATGTACTGGCGCACCTGCTCACCAAAATCGGCGGCGCAGAAAATGCCTTGATGGTGGGTGACACAGAGTTTGATGTGCTAGGTGCAAAAGCCCACGGTATTGCCACCATCGGCGTATCTTGGGGCTACGGCAAGGTGGAAGCTATGGAAAAAGCCGGTGCGGTTGCCATTGCGCATACTATGAACGAACTTTTTGATTATATCAACAAATAAAAAGAACGGGTCATTTGACCTATGGCATTTAGGTAAATATAATTGTCATTCCGAGCCAGTACGCACACTGGCGTGGGAATCTCAAAAGCCGATGTTTGTTCTTGAGATTGCCACACCAGTGACATCGGTCACTGGTTCGCAATGACAACTAACCTTATGTCATTGGTCAATCGACCCGTTCTTTTGTTTTTCTGTCAAGTCGCGCCATTGCAATAAAAATGGACACGATATTGAATGCCTCGCAGAGAATGCCGCCGATGGAAAATCCGATCGCGTTGTAGATGATCCAGCAAACAGATGATGCCAAAAAAATTTTACGGACCTGCGCAGCTTCTTCGGACCGGAAGGCCAAATGGCTGCAGAACATACCCAAAACCGGCAGGCACTGCACCACGGCATTGCGAACGGTAAATACCTCGCCAAACACCGCAAAGGTCAACACATAGCAGGCTATGTATGCCGCGCCCAATATGGCCAGCCACAAATTATTGTCGGTGTGCCATTTTTCTTTTTTCATCAGAAGAACCGCGCGAACACAACCCACTGCATTCAGCAGTGCGCCCGCATACTGTCCCAACAGGCCAAAATTCGCCACGAACAGCAGTGCGCCCGCCGCCTGCATCAGAACAATACCCTTAGCAGTTTTCAGTTGAAAGGCCAAGATGCAGATGACCATTGCGGCAATACCAATAGCCTGGGCAAATACAGTATCCATATTATCTCCTTAACCTGGGAAAAGATAGGTAAACCAAAGCGCTATGGGCAGCACCAGAGAAAACACACTGATCAGCCAAGGATACAGCATTTTCTTGGACAGCAGCATCATACAAAGGCACACAGCGGTGATCGCAACCGGCATACAAACGGCGATACCCTTGCTGATCACAAACTGATGCTGAAGCAAGCTAAAACTCACCTGGGCAGGCAGCTGGGCCAAATTCCGCACAGCCAAAGCCAGCGCCACCACAGCTACGGGAATGCTCAATACAAGGCTGCGCAGCTTATAGGCCCATCGAAAAGTAAGACGCAGAACAATGCCAATATCTTTCAGCTTCTGCCCCGATTTGCTTTCCAGGAACTGTTGGTATTCTGCTTTGATGCCTTGGAAAAATCCTTTTTTCATAAGCCACCTCCGGGCAACAGATCTTTATGTGCTTATTCTACCACGGAGTGGCAATCCTTGCAAGGGTATTTTTTGTCAGGCGTATTGTCCGTTTTATCGTACTGTATTTCCCATATACTGACAACAAAACCAAGGAACGGCGCGTAGAAAATATTTTTCGAGGTTTTTCGACATTTTCCATTGACAAGTACTTGATTGAGTACTAATATATAAGTGTATCCTATTATTTGTACCCGGATATATACTTATTCTGAAATTGCAAGGTGGGTTGCCTCGCCCCTCTTGCCGGAGGTAAATATGGAGAATTTGTTTGCGCGCATTGAAACCCTTTGTGAGAAGAAAGGCATCCGCCCCGGTCGCCTTTGTGACGAGCTGGGTCTCAGCCGTGGATTGATGACCGACCTGAAGATGGGTCGGAAGAAGACCGTCAACGCCGAAACCGCACAAAAAATTGCAGGCTTTTTCGGTGTATCTGTTGGCTACTTGCTGGGCCAGGAGGAATCTGACATTTTGGACCAGGTGGATGTGGCCTTTTACGGCGATTTTAAGGAACTGAACGAAGAAGAAAAAGAAACTGTCCGGGATATGGTCCGGCTGATGCGGGAAAGGCGGGCAGCAAAACAGAGGAATTAGCTGTGTTTGAGATTTCGAATTTTTATGAGTATTGCAAAAAGAATCAGGTGGATGTAATTCCCTATGCCGGCTGCCCCCAACCGGGCGCTACCGTCCGGGATCAGGACTATTATGCGGTGTTTCTGGACTTTACAAAGATCCGCTCCACAAGGGCTTTGCGTGGGGTGTGCTGCCACGAATTGGGCCACGCCGCCACCGGTGCGCTCCACAAGGTAGACAGCCCCTTTGAGCTGGTGGAGCGCAGCGAATACCGGGCTGCCCGGTGGGTTGCAGAAAACTATCTGACTGCAGAAATGTTTGGGGAGGCTTTTGCCGCAGGTTATGCGGAGCTGTGGCAATTGTCCGAGTATTTCGATTTGCCGGAGGATTGCATTGCATCCGCCCTCACCTATTGGAAAGAGCGAAAGGGAATTGATTTTAAAAAATGACCCACAAAAGTGGGTCATTTTTTACATATTTGCCTTAATGGTAGAAATGAGTATATCGCCGGCGACCACACGGTCCTCCGGAGCAAAGCCCTCGGCAAAATTATCCGAATACAGAATCTGGGCATTGGGGGGGAACTCCTCGTCACCGGCCCAGGCTAAAATTTGCATTTGGTAGCCATCCACCAGTTCAAATTGATAGCCTGCATCACCGTGGTTTACCACCTCTGCGCCCATTTTTTCAGCCGCAGTCCGGAAGGCATCCAGCCGGGTACCAAAGGTAAAGGCCGCCCGGGTCAGCACCCGTCCGGTATAGGGCTTGATGTACAGTTCACCCCAAGGCATTTCCCGGAAGGTTTTCCATTCCCCATTCCAAGGGGTGTCCTTACCCTCCAGCAAATAACGGAGCAAAAATGTCTGGGTAGGCAAAGGTGGCAATGCGCCGCCATCTATCGCAGCGATAGCATACTCCGGGTGGGTAATCGCAAATTCCCGACCCAGCAGCTTCACTGTAAATGCCTTACCATCCCATTTTACGGCGTACAGTCTTTCCGTCACATCCGTGGGAGACAGTGCCCGGAATTTCTCCTCATAATGGGCAAAGGGGACTTCTTCTTTATGGTTTTCGACTTGCATAATTTTCTCCTAAATTTTCACTGTCATTGCGAGGCCCATAGGGCCGTGGCAATCTCCTCTGCATAGCTTGAAGATCGCCACGCCAGTGTGCGCACTGGCTCGCGATGACACAAACATTTTCACATTTCCTGCTTACTGTTAGGGAACAGGCTGGCATCCGTATGGGGTAGGAAACAGGCCGCCACAAAGGCATCCATATAGCCCGGGTGGGTGGAGAGCTCCAGGTAGGTCATATTGGTCATCAGCTCGTTACACTTGGCATTGGCCTGGTCGCTCATCACCATGGCGTACGCACCGGTAAGAGAGGAGTTGCCGATATAGCGATACTTGCTCAGTTCCACATCCGGCAGCATACCGATGTTCACGGAATTTTTCATATTGATGCCGGAACCGATACCACCGGCCACATACACCCGGTCAATGCACTCAGGAGTCATATCCACAGCGCTGAGCATGGTGTCGATAGCAGAGAAAATTGCGCCCTTGGCCCGAATAAAGTTATCGATATCCACTTCATTGATGGAAACTTCCCGGCCGGTTTCTGATTCCTCAGCAGTTGCCAGGATATACCGGCCCATACCGTGGGCATCGCGACCCACCCGCTTGCCATCCCGGGCAAACAGGCCTCTTGCGTTGATGATGCCACAACGGAACAGCTCAGAAATGATATCGATAATACCGCTACCGCAGATACCTACAGGCTTTTGCCCCTGGTCACCCACAATAGTGAGGGTGGGTTCCATGGTATCTTTATCAATAACACAGGCCTCGATAGCGCCATCGGTAGCGCGCATACCGCAGGAAATATCGCCACCCTCAAAGGCAGGACCGGCAGAACAGGCGCAGGTCATCATAAAGTCCCGGTTGCCAAACACGATCTCACCATTGGTACCTAAGTCGATAAACAGGCTCATTTCGTCGGAATCCCACAGACCGGTCGCTAACGTACCGGCAGTAATATCGCCGCCCACATAGGAACCGATGTTGGGCGCAAGCCGCACCTGCGCCAAGGGGTTGGCAGGCAGCTTTAAATCGCCGGCGGTAAGGCCCTCCCAGGCAAAGAAACTGGGGATATAAGGCTCCATACGCACGGGGTCAGCATCCACGCCCAAAAGCAGGTGATTCATCGTGGTATTGGAGGCAATGCACAGGCACAGGATACTCCGGGCGGAGATCTTGGCGGTTTTGCAAAGATTGGCAATGATGGGGGTAAGGGTCTCCTTGATAATGGCATCCTGGAGCTTTTTCCGGCCGCCCTCTTTGCTCTGCTCAATGATACGGTTGATTACATCGGCGCCGTAGCGGATCTGTCCGTTGCCGGAAGACCCCTTTGCCAGCAGCTTGCCGGTTGTAAGATCAGTGAGCACCATAGTCACAGTGGTCGTACCGATATCAATAGCGCAGCCCACAATGGCAGTATCCTCGGGGGCGCAAATCTCCATGCAGAAGAAGGTATCACCCTGCAGCTCGCCCTTGACACAGACATTAAAATTATATTCCCGCAAGGTAGATGCCAGCTTGCTCATCACAGCAAAGGGAATCTTTACCTTTTGAACACCCAAGGCATCCTGGATGGCCCAAGTGAGCCGCTCATTATCGGGCATCGTATCGTCCAGGGTGGGCTCTGCCATCTGCAGAACCACTGCCCGGTAATTATTTTGGAAGGCAATGCCGCTTTCCTTTAGCTGAGCCTGGCAATCCTCAAAAATAGCAATTTCCTTGGGGCTCGACAGGTCAGCGGTCTTCATACGGCTTTGATAAGCAGAGGCAATATCCGGCACGAACACGGTGCAGTCGCCCACAACCTTACAGTTGCAGCTTAAGCGCCAACCGGCTTCAAATTCCGCATCCGAAATATGGCGGGATTTGATGGTCTCCACTTGACCTTCAATCAGCTTTACACGGCATTTACCGCAGGAGCCGTTACCGCTGCAAGGGGCATCGATGGCCACATTGGCCCGTCTTGCCAGCTCCAGCAGATTATCTCCGGGGTTGCAGGCGATTTCCACCGCTTCTGCGCCTTCAATTTGGAATATTACTTTCGGCATTGAAATTACCTCGCTTTTTCCATTTTCTTTCGTGATTATAGCACAAGAACGAAAAATTGTCCATACAAAAAGCCGTGGCTTTCGCCACGGCTTTTGCAATAGGTTTTACATCAGAGGATCCAGGTTCAGAACCGGGTGGCCCTTCTCGGTGAGCCAGGTCATGAGTTCCTCTGCATCGCAGGTAACGGTTTCGTCTGCGATCATATCGGTGAAGTTCTCAATGCCGTACAGCTCCTTAGCGGTCTTGTTCAGACGCTCAGCCACATCGTCCTTCAGTTCCTTGGGCATCCACACGATACGGGCAATGCCGCCCTCAGCATACAGGAACTTCTTGGAAGCGATGAAGTGACGGCCGTGGCCCATAAAGCCGGGAGTCTGAACACCGCCACCGGTGCAAGAGGCCAGTTCGCCGAAGGTCATACCGGCAGGGGTCATACCCTTGTATTCACGGTTAACTACGATAACACCGGAGGACACAGCCTCAATGCCGCAGATACACTCGAAGCAGCCGCAGGAGGTCATAGGATCTTCCAGAATGGAGTACAGAGTCACATTCTCAACTGCGCCGTGGGTGGCTTCGTTGATCATGCGGTTGACTTCCTCGTAACGGCCGGTGCGCTCATCGATGAGGCCCTTCTTCAGAATGGGCTGGCAAGGACCGTTGGGATCCAGCTCGTTGGTAGCCTTGGCATCCAACCAGGACACTGCGCCGCACAGGCCCAAACGCTCGGGGGTAACCACGCAACAGTGGGCGGGAGCGAAGGACTGGCACAGGATACAGGTATAGTAGCGGTCCACAGCCTCGTCGGTCATAGATGCCAGGCGGTCATCACGCTGGGCATAGCGGGGCATTGCGATCTCGTCACGGAACTTTTCAGCCTCTGCAGCATCAGTGATCAGAGTGATCTGGCACTTGTCGACAACGGCGTCGAACTCGTCCATTATCATCACATACAAAACCTCTGCAAAGTCCTTCAGCCGCAGGCCAGCCTCAAAGGCAGCGTTGCTGACACGGACACGGACCTGGTTACGCTGACCGGTGTGCATCACACCTTCCATATAGTTAAACCATGCGTGGAATTTCCGCTCGATAACAGCCTCAAAATCCACCTGCATCTTCTTGCCGGCAACCTCTACATATGTAGCCAGAGCCAGGTCCTTTTCTGCATCCAGGTCAGGTCCGATGATGGTGATCTTGTGATCCTCAACCTCGGCAAGGTCCCGCATCACCACCAGCTCAGCGGTGGGATTCTTGGAAGACCACATTTCGTTGTGCATATCAGCCTTACGGATGATCTCGCCCTCAAAGGCAGCGGCAAAGGCCACAGGAATAGGCAGCTCGGTCACCTTGATTTTGATGTTGCGCAGTTCCAGGGACTTCTTCACGGTTTCATTGTGGTCACAAACGGACTCCAATGCGCCGGGCACCTGGTTCTCGCCCAGGTCAATGTCCACCACCACGGGGAAGCCCAAAGCGATAGCACCTGCGCCGGCGGATACCACAACGGCATCGATTGCGCCGAAAGTATTTACGAAAGCGGGAACGCGGTTCTTGGTGTAGTCAAGCAAACCAGCCAAATCGCCGGGCTGTACATTACCAAAGATCAGCGCTGCGCGGACAGCCACGGTAACAACGTGGATAACGGAAGTCACATCGTGACCCAGGGGGATCACACGGAACTCCAGGCCCATCTTCACACCGGCCTCTGCGCACTGCTCAATTACATCGCCGACCATAAAGGTCATAATGCCCTTGGACTGGTAGTCCTTGACCACTTTGGCAACATCCTCAGCATTTTCAGCCTTGCCCAGCACAACAGCCACACCGGGGATATCACCGGTAACCAGGGGCACGCCCAGGGAGCGGATAATGGGGTCGGGCACAAAGCCGATACCGGAATCGTTTTCGTAAGGATTGCCGCCCTCGGCATACTTAAGGCCTTCGATAATTTCAGCGCCAACAGCGGTGGCAAGACCGGCATTCAGCGCCTGACCCAGGTCTTCCTGGTTTGTGATCAGGCTTTTCAGCACACCTACGCAAGCGCTCAAGTCGCCCAAAGTCTTCACCTTTACGCCGGTAGCCGCATAAATGGTGGGGAAATAATAAGCGGTATCAGGGAAGGCAATGGGATGGTCAGCGCCATACTTGGCAATGGCATCATTCACTGCGCCCTCGGTGAGGCCTGCAACAGCATTGCTGCCGCCGTAAATCAAATCGGTTAATACGCTCATAATATGTCCTCCTGATCAAATTTGGAAAGCTTGTACTCCGCACAAGATATTGTGTGGAATCTACACAAAAAATTATACTCCCACTTTTCGGAAATGTCAACATTTGCACAAGTATTTCCCATAGGACTCGATAAAAATTTAGCGAGAAAATATAAAAGCCGGGAGAGCATTTGCTCTCCCGGCCATAAAATGCGGGAATATTCTTACAGATCGAGGTAAGAATCGGAGTACAGCACGTGATTCTTGAAGATGTCGCAGGACTTGATGGTCTCCATCAGTCTGCGGTCGTTGGGGTTGACGATAGCGGAGGTCAGACCCTGCATCATGCACATTGCAACCAGAGTGGAGTCCATAATAGGACGGACTTCCTTGGGTGCGCCGTTAGAGTTGTTGGACAGACCACCGGTGGACTTCAGGCCCTTGTCGGAGAACATCTTGATAGCCTCCAGAACCTCCATCTGCTTATCCTGCATACCCTTAACAACCAGGAACAGGGGGTCGAACCACAGGTCGTCGGAAGACATACCCAGGCTCAAGCCACGCTCCAGCATGTTGTCACAGTGCATCATACGCTCTTCGTTGTCCTTGGCGATACCGTCAGCG
>JAFZDL010000102.1 GCA_017561205.1 Oscillospiraceae bacterium
TTCCAAGTAACCGATGAAACAAAAGCAATGGTGACGAATAATATTTGTTACTTACTCAATAATTTTCTGAAATGTTCTGCATACGAGAATATTATTTTTTGTTGGGTGATGCACGAGCAGAGAATTATCGATTCCATACTTAAGAAGCTGGATACACAGAACTGTGAGGTGAAATGCGTCTCACTTGTAGCGGATGAAAAGACTCTGTGCGAAAGATTATCAATGGATGTAGAAAGAGGTGTTCGCTCTGAAGATGTAATTGAGAGAAGCATAGCAAGAATACCGATGTATCAAGCACTCAATACCATTAAAATTGATACCAACGCCAAAAACGTGGCTATGATTGCCAATGAGATAAAGCTGTTGTAATACCGTCAAATTCCAATTTGACGAATTGATAAATGCCGTCGTCCGAATCGGGCGGCGGCAGTATTTTTAGTTTTCAAGGAGATTGCCACAACCAGTCTGCGGACTGGTTTCGCAATGACAAGGGGAATAAGAAGCCTTTTTGCTTTTCTTTTTTGGAAAACTGTGGTATAATAACAGAAAACAAAGACAAGGAGCATTTCTATGAAAGAATACGAAATCGTGGTTACATTTTTGAACGGCTGTGCCGGAGAGGCACATCCCCAAAGAGAATTTTTCGAGGCCGAACTGAACGACCCGGCTGATTTTGTGCGGCAGAAGCACGGCAAAGAATTCGAGAAATTTGTCAGAGAAGATTTCCCTGACGGCCGGGTGGTCTTTACCTATGACAACACCATCCGCTATATTTACGAATTTACGGAGCTGTAATATGAAACGGACTTTAACCGTTTTACCGCCAGACATCCCCCAGCAATTCCTGCGTTTTGCGAAAGATTCTGCCATTTTTGACAGCAGTTGCTCGGAAGATGCACGGGTATGGTTTTTAGACAAAGGCTTTTATTTGAAGAAAGCAAGCAAGGGCGCTTTGGCAAAAGAAGCAGCAATGTACAGTTTTTTCCACAGCAAAGGACTTGCCCCGGAGGTTTTGGCCTACGAAAGTTTAGAAAACGACTGGCTACTGACTGCAAGCGCCCAGGGTGAGGATTGCACCGATTCTGTGTATCTTTCCGACCCCAAGCGGTTATGCGAAACCACCGCAACACTTTTGCGAGAGCTTCACGAAACGGATTTTACCGGCTGTCCTGTGGCTGACCGGACCAAAGATTACCTTGCCACAGTAGCGCAAAACTATCATTTAGGGCACTTTGACACCAGCCTGTTTCCCAACCGCATATCAGCCGAGGAGGCCTGGAAAATTGCCGAAGAAAACGGCAAGTATTTGCAAACGGACACCCTTCTCCACGGAGATTACTGCCTGCCCAACATTATGCTGGACAGCTGGGATTTCAGCAGCTTTATCGATTTGGGCTGCGGTGGTGTGGGAGACCGGCACATTGACCTTTTCTGGGGCGTTTGGACTTTGGAATTCAACCTGAAAACCAACAAATACGCAGACAGATTTCTGGATGCCTATGGCCGGGACAAAGTAAATCCCGATATTTTCCCCGTAATTGCCGCCTGTGAGGTATTCGGCTGAGAAAATTCTTGACTTATACCCCAAAGCGTTGTTATACTTATTCCATAAATTACATAATAAAGGAGAATCCAAATGGCAAAAAGCATTCAGGACGTTCTTGCTATCATCAAAGAGAATGATATCAAGATGGTAGACTTCAAAATGGTGGACATCAACGGTCAGTACCGCCATGTGACCATCCCCGCTGAAAACTTCTCCGAGGATACCATGAAGAGCGGCATCGGCTTCGACGCTTCCAACTACGGCTACGCTGTGGTGGAAAAGAGCGATATGGTGTTCATTCCCGATCCCGACACCGCTATGATCGATCCCTTCTGCTCCATCCCCACTCTGACCATGACCGGCAATGCCATGATCATTGATTATCCCCAGAACCGCCCTCTGGCTCAGTACCCCCGGAACATCATCAAGGCCGCTGTGCAGTATATGAAGGACTCCGGCGTTGCTGATGAGATGAAGATCCTGCCCGAGTTCGAGTTCTATCTGTTTGACGATGTGACTTGGGATGTTCAGGGCAACTACATCGGTGCTTCCGTGGATGCCCAGCAGTCCTACTGGAACTCCGCAACCGAAGGCAAGGGTGTGATCGTTCCCAAGCAGAAGAATTACCACATTGCCAAGCCCTTTGACGTTTCCTACGAGTGCCGCAGCGAAATGTGCATGCACATGCTGGATGCCGGCATTGAGATCAACTATCATCACCCTGAGGTGGCTGCCAGCGGTCAGTTTGAGATCGAACCCCAGCTGGGTGAAGTGGTGCACATGGCCGATGCCACGATGATGATCAAGTACATCATCCACAACACCGCCCTCAAGTACGGCAAGAGCGCTACCTTTATGCCCAAGCCCATTTACGGTGAGGCCGGCAGCGGTATGCACGTGCATATGATCCTGTTCAAGGACGGTCAGCCCGTCTTCGCTGACGACAACGGCTACGCCCACTTAAGCAAGGAAGCCCACTACTTTATGGGCGGTCTGCTGAAGCACATTTCTTCTCTGTGCGCCATCACCAACCCCAGCACCAACTCCTTCAAGCGTTTGGTTCCCGGCTTCGAGGCTCCCGTGACTGTCGGCTATGCAACCTCCAACAGAAGTGCTGTTATCCGCATCCCCGCTTACGCCAAGAGCCCCGACAAGCGCCGCTTTGAGCTGCGTAACCCCGATGCCACCTGCAACCCCTACTTCTGCTATGCAGCCATCCTGATGGCAGGTCTGGACGGCATCAAGAACAAGATCGATCCCCACGAA
>JAFZDL010000103.1 GCA_017561205.1 Oscillospiraceae bacterium
AGCTCATCTGCGCCGACAATACTTGGTGGGTGACTGCCCGGGAAGATAGGTAATGCCAACATTTTGCCCCCTTAGCTCAGTCGGTAGAGCGACGGACTGTTAATCCGCAGGTCGTTGGTTCGAGTCCAACAGGGGGCGCCAATAAAAAACACCATCCAATCGGATGGTGTTTTTTTATTGGCCTCTTTGGAGCACTTGCGCCAAAGAACTGCATGTTATCAGCCTGCCACTTGCCGACTGAGCGTAGCGAAGGAGGTAGCCAAAGCTGTGCCCCGCTGCCGGTGGCAGGAGGATGGACTTGTGTGCCTTACAGCACGATAAGGAATGCTTTTTCCTTGCTTCTCCGTCGCTATTATGTTATAATGTACATTAATAGTGTTGTGTTTTATTGTTGATATCTTTTAAAAATCAAATTGATGGTAAAATGAGGTATTAATTATGTACATGAAATTAAAAGACGGCAAATCAAAGGTGCTAACCTTAAGTTACGATGACGGTGTTGTGCAGGATATCAGGTTAATAGAAATTCTGAATAAGTCCGGCATTAAGGCTACTTTCAATATAAATACAGGACGGTATTTGCTGGAAGAAGCCACCCGCGAAAAGTTTTATGGCAGAATGAAACTATCAGAAGCAAAGGAACTATATATAAATTCTGGCCACGAGGTTGCTGTTCATGCCGTGAATCATCCTTTTTTAGAAAGATTGAAAACGGATGAAATTTTAACGGAAGTTCTTGATGATAGAAGAAATATTGAACGACAATACGGTACATTGGCAAGGGGAATGGCATATCCATTTGGAACATATAACAACGAAGTAATTGAATGTTTGGATAAATGTGGAATTTGCTATTCCAGAACAACGAAGTCGACCGAAAATTTTAAATTTCCCGAGAATTGGCTTGAATTACACCCGACTTGTCATCATAATAATCCCAAGCTTATGGACTTGGCTAAAAAGTTTGTTGAGGGACAGAGCAAATGGGGCGATAGTTGGATGTTTTATTTGTGGGGACATAGTTATGAGTTTGATAACAATGAAAACTGGGAAGTGATTGAGCAATTCGCAGAATATATCGGCGGCAGAGATGATATTTGGTATGCTACCAACATTGAAATATATGACTATGTAAAGGCGTACGAAAGCCTTCAAACCAGTGTTGACAAAGGTATTGTACATAATCCCTCTGCTATTGATGTTTGGTTTTTGCATCAGAGTAAAACCTATTGCGTTGAAGCTGGGCAAACACTTTGTATATAAAATGTTTATGCGCTTTGATGAAAGAAAATCAGGTTTTAGACCGGCATTCTATCTCACGCTAAAATGCGAACAATCAGGAGAAAAGGTTTGGAAAGCAGACAGTGGAAATATAAAATAGGAAGCGGAAAGACACCTGCGATTTTGTCGCTTATTATGTTGGCGATATTCGGTGGTGTCACCGGATGGCTGTATAGCGAAAACAATGGCGCGTTTTTGTTCACAGGCTTGTTTTCTGTAATCCTGCTGGCTCTTGTGATCGCAACGGTTTATCGGCTTGCCTTTTATAAGGTTCTAATTGGAAAAGACGGCTTTTATTACCAGACCGGCCCGCGTAATGGCAGATTTTATGATTATACCCAGGTGGAAAAAGCCTGGATCCATTCCGGTGAGGCCCAAAACAGAGCGCAGGAAGATTACTGCAACATTGAGATCCCCGGTATTCCGGTCATCCGGTTTCAGTTCTTTTACGCTGACGAAAAAGCCGTAAACTACCTTGTTAAGAGAATCGAAGCGACTGAGAGGGAACACGGCGCAGAAGAGTATCTGATTGACGGCAAAGTGTTTGGGAAGACAAGGATTGTGCTTGGTGTTGTGTTTCTAATCGTGATAGCCTTTATTGAGACGGTTGTGATAAAGACGTCCGGGCTGGTATTGTTGGTAATTCCCGGCATTGCAATGGCACTATATGTTTTGATTTCTCTCATTAACAGCAATCTGTTTTTTAAGGTGAAGATCGAGGAAAACGGGTTCTACTGCCAGACCAATCCCTTTAACGGACAGTACTATCAATATAGTGAGATTACCGGTTGCAGAAGGATCAAGAAGGTCGTCCGCACCAGAAGGCCCCGGCGGGCAGAGAATCCTCGGTATTATTTCTTCTTTGAATTTACGGATGATAGTGGAGCAACTAAAAAATTCCAGTTCGAGGATCAAATCCACGGCCACGAAGTGGATGTGCTGAAGCAGCGCATTGAAAAGGCAAGTTAAGAAAATATATAAAACTCCACCACCTGGTTGGGTGGTGGAGTTTTGCGCGATTACCACACTGAATTTGTAGTGCTTTACGCTACCGGTGTTTTTGTGTTATAAGAAACCGCAAATTCCACGGCATCTTATAGTTCTTCATCTTTTATATATTGCATAACATCTTCAACATTACATTCTAATATTCTACAAAATATTTCTATCGTATGAGTGCTTACACTTTCGTTCCGTTTAAGTCTGGTGATTTGACCGGGACTAATATTGTGTTTTTTAATAAGCGTATATTGCGTAACACCCTTTTCTTTCATAGTATGCCATAATTTGTCATAGGAAATCATAAATCTCAATCCTCCCTATTGACATAATAACCGAATATGGTATATAATAATATTAACCAATAACGGTCAATAAAAGGAGGGTTTTATATGAGTAATATATTATTGATGAAAGACGAGAAGATTATATTGGAACATCACGGGAATATCAATAAAAAGGAGGGGCAAATCGTATTAACAAACCAAAGGTTGTTTTTGAAACCGGATTCAGCGGTAAAGGCAGCTTTGGGTTTCGGTTTGATCGGAGCGGCAGCGCAGGGTCTTCCCAAGGCTGTGAACATTGATATTGCAGATATAAGGGCGATTGGCCCTATGAACAAGTCGGGTTTTGAAATACTGACAAAAGAGAACAAAACCATAAAAGGCGCATTTGCAAAGGGTGTTGGTTTGCTGACCGTGTATGGACAGGTTGCAAATGGCGAGGATGCAAAAGCACGGGAAATGCTGTTGGAGTATGTTTCAGCACAACTGTAAACGATAACGAAATATTTGTAAAATGTGTTATTGGTCTAAAAGGCGAAGATACCGTTTCGGTATCTTCGCCTTTGTTTATGACTTTTTGAACTTGAATACAATCAATGTGATAAGCAAACCGATGAGACCTACGACGCCTGCAGGGGCGATCCAAAGAATAACACGGGGGTCGATGCTTCTGCTGGGGTTCTTGGCAGGTGGTGCGGTGGGCGTTTCAGTAGGGGTTGCGGTTGGCTCTGTGGTAGGCACGGTGGTGGGTTCGGTTCTAAAGTGTTGGGGGTCGTTAGAAATGAGCATCCAGGGCTCTTTGGCCAAGGGGGTATATATACCGTCGTAAGTTTTGGCTGATGCTTCGTCTGCGCCTGCGTAGGCAAACACACCCTCGCCCAAAACAGGATAGGTAAAGAACGCATGCTTGGCGGTGATCTTTACTGTACCACCGTTGATGGCAATATCGGCGGGACTATCCGGTGTGCCGGTGTTGATGCCATAGTAAGGGCTGAGAATATCTACCAAGCCGCCATTTATCGCAATGCCGTCCTTGGCATACATCGGCACAGAAGCCTTAGCAGTGGCTTTCACAGCGCCACCGTTAATGATAATCTTGCCGTCACTGCGGATCGATCCATTGGAGGGGGCAGCGCCGATGGAACCGTTTACATCCAAATTACCGCCGTTGATGATGATATTGCCGGAGTTGTGGGTGAGAATGCCGAAAAGGGAGTTTTCATCATCGGTGTGAATTTTGATATTGCCGCCGTTAATGGTCAGATCTGCTCCATTTGTCTGCAGGATGTGGGAATTGGTATCGTAGTAAGACTGAACAAACAGGTCTAAGTTGGCATCCAGGGTCAGCGTGCTCTTTGGGCCACCGACAATGGCGCTGGAAAGATTCCAAATATTCAACTTGCCGTCGCCTTTGATCTCCAAATCGCTGTTGTAGACAATGCCAAAGTGGGTCTTGAGCTGGCAGGCTCCGTCTAAGAGGATCCGCATAGGCTGTCCCGCAGGAATGGTAATGGCGGTGGAGCTGGTTTTTCGCCACTGAGAAGTCTGCTCGTTATATTCATCAACAATAAAGTTTTTGAGGTACAAGGTGGGGACGGTATCCCCGGAATTCCATACAAGCTTGGCATTCCAGTTGTTGGCATCGCCTCTGATGTCCTGGGTGACAATGGTGAATTTGTTGCCTTTGGCGTCCAAGCGTTCGGAGTTGGTGTTTACGGTATAGGCGGGGCTGTCATAGGCCTTGACCGTCAAAGTTTTGCCGGACAGAGTCACAGAGGCAGATATAGTATCTGCTTTTGCGTTTGCTGACAGGCTGGCTGTCATACAAAGGCATAGCAGCAGGCTAAGGATCTTTTTCTTCATAAGCAATCTCTTTCTTCTTGTGCGGAAAGTATCTTTATAAGTTATGAATAGTTTAGCATAAAGCATTTGTTTTTTCAATGCGTTAAAAAGAAAAGGCGAAGGTATACCTTCGCCTTTCGTTATGAAATTACGCGTCTGTGTCTTCCTTGGTAACTTCGTCGAGAATCTTTGCAAAGAACTTCTTAAACTTCTCCATTGAGAACCCTTTGGGCTTTTCCGCAATATCCGCTATGGACGTTTCATCAATATCTTCCTGGGGTTCTTCATCAATTTCTTCCTGGGGTTCTTCAACAATATCTTCCTGAGGAGCTTCAACGGCGTTTTCCTCAGACTCTTCGACGGGGTCGTCGTGGAATTCTTTGATGATAGTTTCCAATTCGTCTTCGTCGATATCTTGCAGAGGTTCTTCGAGGAGTTCTTTCCGGATTTCTTCTTCGATATCTACATCTCCAAGAATGTCTTCTTTGCTCTTTTTTACAAAGAACTTCTTGAACTTCTCCCAAGAGAATTTCTTGGGTTCTTCTTCGGTTTCTTCTGCGGGAATTTCTTCAGATTCTTCGTCGAATTCATCCTCATATTCTTCCTCGACGCTCCGGCGGAACATCATAATTGCCATCGCTCCAGCGCCGCAGGCGCCCAAGGCCATGAGAGCTGCCAAAATCCAGAACATCGTTCCGCTTTTTTTGGCGGTGCTGTTGACCGGGGTCGTGGGGGTAGGAAGGGTAGAGAGGGTGTTTGTGGGTGCGGGAGAATCGGGTTCGGCGGGAGGGAAGAGTGTAGGTTCGGTGGATTCGGTCCTGGTGGGATCGCTTCCGGTAGGGTCGCTTCCGGTGGGATCTGTTTCGCTCACAGTGGGTTCGGTGGGTTCGGTGGGCTGCTCCAGAGATTCAGCGTAATAGTACTGATAAGCGCTTGCAAGATTTTCATTAAAGGAAGCGGAGGCTTCCTTGGTGATACCGGCGACAGCGGTGTATTCGCCGAGGGTTCTGGGCAGCGTAGTACTGCTGAAGATGGCGAATCTTGTGCCGATGATCTCAGCATTGCTGGTGTGAAGTGTAAAATCACCACGCACATCTATAGTTTCTTTTGCGTTGCTGCGGCCTGTCATATACAGCGTGGAGCCGTTAGCAGACAAATTCCTGCCGCAAAGAAGAGCTTGGGTATCGCTGGAAAATTGCACATTGGAATCGAAGATAGCCAAATTGCCGCCAAGTTTGAACGCAGTATTCTGGCTGGTGGCAGAGAAGACAGAATTGGAGATCGCGGCGCTGCCGTAACCGGAAACATTGCCTTGGCCCAGATATACGCAGACACCAGCCCGGTTGACAAGCTCTATGTCGCATTTGTCAACGGTCAGGCCGCCGGCAGGGATTTGGAGTGTGTGGCCGTCTGTGTTTGCGTAGGCGGTGGCCTTTAACTTAAGGTCTTTCAGTGTCAGAGAATTGGTATAGGGATCTCCGCTAAAAGTAATGGCGGAGTTATAGCAATTCATAGTCAGCTTTTTGGGGCCCACAATGGTGATGTCGCCGTAGGATGCACGGTAAATGCCGTTTTTGTTTGTGGACTCGATGGTGCTGTCGCCGGCAATTACGATCTTGACAGGGGAATCAAAAAAGGACAGATCCAAAGCATTGCCGGTGGAGCGCAATCTTGTATTCATCAGGGTGATGGTGGGCAGCCCGTTTTGGGGGTACTCAAGTTTTACATATTTATTGATGGGAACGGCATCACCGGTTACAAGGGCGGGCGTGCCGGAATCGTTGGTAGTGGCATAAACAGCCTTGCCGCCTTTGATTGCGGTAAGTGTGACGGCATAATTTTGCGTGGTGCTGTTTTCGCACAGATTGACAGATATGGAAATACCGCCGGATGTAGGATCTGTCACATCGGTAGGTGCGCTGGTTGTAGGTGTAGTCGTGGTAGGTAAAGTAGTGGCGGCGGGGGATGTGACCGCAGGGGTGGGAGTTGTTACTTGGGTAGTAGCGGGAGTTGTTGCCGGCTTTGTGGTGGGGGCAACAGTAGGTACAGTGGTAGCCGCAGTAGTGGGCGCTGAAGTGGGTGTGCTGGTAGGCACAGACGCGCTTGTGACAGATGTTTCCGCACTGACCATCGTAACGGGAAGAAACCCGGCTATCATACTGATGGCAAGCAACAGGCTTAAAAGTTTAATTTTCATTATCGATACTCCTTTTGGGAAATAAGTCTGTTTTGAAATATACTATCACAGAATTTCGCTTTTTTCAACACACAAAAACGGAGATGCCCAAAGACATCTCCGTTTTAATTTGTGAAGAATTACTTCATAATGTACTTGTTCTGCGCCTTTACGGTGCTGATGGTGTGCATAATGGTCAGCACATCGTGATCGCTGATGATGAAGGGTTTGCCTTCGGTCAGAGTTTCGTGGAGCAGAGCCCAGTAGGTGGGGAGCTTATCGCCCACGGGATCCACATCAAATTCCTCAGTGATCCAGTCAATGACCAGCGAGGACTTATAAGTGCCGCTGGAACCGAAGGAAGCGCCGGGAGTGCCGGGGTTGGCGACGATCTCGGAGATCTCCTGCTCGGGGTTGATGTAACGCAGCTTCAGCTTCTTGTTCTCAAAAACGGCAGCACCGCGGTTGCCGAAGACCTCGTAGGTACGGCCTACGCGCAGGGCGGTAGCGCCGCTGATGTACATATTGACTACACGGTCATTGTCACCAACCAGGGTGATGCCCAGGTGGTCTTCGCAGTTGCCGCCGGCGGTCTCCTGGGACAGATAGCTGCGAATGTCAGCAGTGGGAGTGCCCAGGAACTGCCAGGATTGGTCGATTATATGGGGACCCCAGTTCAGCAGCTGGCCGCCGCCGAACTCGTTGATGGTTTGCCAGTCATCTCTGTGCTGGAAGCCGTTCTGGTGAATGTTGACCTCAAAGACCTTACCCAGCTTGCCGGAGGCAACAACTTCCATCATCTTGCAGAAAGCTTCCTCCAAACGGCGCTGCTGGTGAACGAACAGCCGGGGCTGACCGGAATTGTTGGCGTGCTTGTACAGCTCCACGGCCTCTTCGTAGGAAATGGTGGCGGGCTTCTCCAGCACCACATCCTTGCCGGCCTTCAGAGCCATCATAGCGTGGTCAAAATGGTCGCAGGAACGGGTAGCGATGTAAACAACATCAATGTCCTCCTGCTTCAGCATCTCGGCATAATCGGTGTACTCCTTGCAACCGGGATACAGCTCGGCAACCTTAGCGGTTCGATCGGGGATCGGGTCGCAGGCGGCCACGATGTTGAACTTGTCGGGATACTTGCTGAGCTCGGATTCTGCCATGGACCAGCCGATACGGCCGATGCCAACAAAACCCATCTTGATGATCTTCTCCATTTGCAATACCTCTTTTATTGTAAGTGTGGTTGGCGCAACGCGCACATATAAACCTACGTTAAAGATAGCACACTTCCCCAAATAAATCAACCCACACTTGCAAAAAAAGCTTTTGGTGCTATAATAAAAAATATACTTGGCAAAAACAAAAAATAAAATGAGGTACTTATTATGAAAGCGTTGAATGTATTTGCTATTATTCTTGCCTGGTTTCTGAGCATTGCCATGGTGGTTATGCTGATAGCTGCACCTTTGGCACTTTCTGCCCTGTCTTTGCTGGATACAGAGAACATTGTGGAGATCGTAAGCCAGACGTTGCTGGAAAGCAACAAATCTGCAGCTGCCCAGCCTCAGGAAGAGTTTGTTATTCAAAACCTCTCTGCAGAAACTGAGGCAGTGACAGAAGAAAAACCCGAAAATGCTGCAGGTAGCATAAATATGGATGGCCTTCAAGGCCTTTTGGGAAGTGCTGTCGGTAGTGAAGAAATGCTGAATAAGGTGCTGACTTCTGATGCTATGTCCGAACTTCTGGGCGCTTATACCAAGGATATTACCAATGCCTTTGCCGGAAAGAACACTGAGAAGGAATTTACTCCCGAATTTTTGGTGGAAGTGGTGCAGGAGAATCTGGACGAGATCGTGGAGATTGTGGCGGAATCCGGTACACCCCTGACCAATGAGGAAAAGCAGGAATTTAAGAACCAGCTGCAGACTACTGTGGAGGAAAAAGCAGAAGAAATCGTAGCCGCTTTGCCTGCGCCTGAAGAAATCAAGGAATCCATTGTTAAGGAAAATGAGGATATAGAACTGGCCTTTACCATCCTTGCCAAGAAGGATACGATCAAGGGCGCCATTGTGGGCGTTATCGTGCTGATTTCTGCGCTGATCTTCGGCCTTCGTTATCCCGGTTTGCGGGGTATGCGTTGGCTGTCCACCAACCTGTTTACCGCCGGTGGTTTCAACTTGTTCGTTTGCACAGCTCTGGGTATGGGATCCACTGCGCTTAAAGGTGTTACGGCAGGAATGAATGCAATAGACGGCGCGGGAGTAGACGGCATTTTTGCCACCTTGCTTTCCCAGCTTTCCACGGGTGTGGTCATTCGTACTGTCATCATCTTTGTGGCGGCTATCGCTTTGCTGGTAGGCTATATCTTCCTGAAACCTTTTGTAAGGAAAAAGAAGGTAGCCAAGGATACAGAGCCTGCTGTAGAGGAAGTTGTTTCTGAAACCGTACCTGCATTCGAACCTGCTCCGGTCGCTGTTGAGCAGGAAGCGGTTGCAAAGGAAACTGCAGAAATCCAGGAAACTGCAGCAGAAGAACCTGCTGAAGAGCCCGCTCCGGCAGAAGAAGTTTAATACGAAAAAGGGAACAGCTTTAGACTGCCCCAGTTTGTGCTGTCCGCACAGACTGGGGCAGTCTACTTGTCCGTTTCCTGTTTTTTGTGTAAAAGTGCGGTTGCCTTTTGCTAACTGCTGTGTTATGATATATAATATGTATACGCAAAGGAGGTGCGCTCAGTGGAATATAATGATATATACGATATACACCGCAGACCCACCGGGCGCGTCCATAAGCGGGGTACGCCCTGGGCCCAGGGTGACTTCGGCTTTGTAGTGTGCGTTTGGGTCTATGACGGGGAGGGTAGAGTGCTCCTTACCCGCAGAGCGCCCCAGAAATCTTTTCCCGGCACTTGGGAAAACTCCGGTGGCGCCGTGAAGGCGGGGGAGACCAGCCGCCAGGCTATCGCCCGGGAGCTGCGGGAAGAAACCGGCATTGAGGCCGCCGAGGAGGAGTTCCAACTTTTGGAAACCGGCCGGGAGGGCAATATTCATTATGATTATTATTGCCTGCACCGGGAAACACCCTTATCCAAGATCGTGCTGTTGCCCGGTGAGACCGATGGCGCCCAGTGGGCCACCTTCCAGCAGGTCCACGAAATGATCGAGAAGAAAAATATCTGCCGTATCATTGCCCGGCAGTTCCGCCGCCAGGAGCCTATGCTCCAGGCCCGCTTAAAAAAATAATTGGATTTGAGAAAAAATTCTTGTATTTTCAAAAAATTTGCGATACAATGAAAAAAAGCGTTTTTCTTTAATCCGGCTGAAAACGCTTCTGCCGGAGAGAAAAACGCTTTTCTTTTTTCTACTTAAGCAACCGCTGATCAAATTGTCTGCGGTTAGTGGCGGATCTTTTGCCACTCATTCTTGCCGATTTAATCATCGGTTACTTCAAAGGAGGAAAAACTATGATCGAATTGATGAAGCTTCCCAACAAGCATTCCGGAGTGCCTCTGCGTTATGCCCAGGGCCATTTTGCCACAAACCACAGCCATATCAATTACTATATTGATATTACATATCAGAAGACACGATTAAGCGAGGCAAAGGCTGTGGCCAAGGCTTTGGTGCCCCATTTTGATTCTACCACCATCGTAGATACCGTTTTGTGCTTAGACGGTACCCACGTGATCGGCACTTGCCTTGCCAACGAACTGACTAAGGGCGGTTTCCGCAGCATTAACCGGCACCAGACCATCTATGTGGTGGAGCCGGAATTCAATACCAATTCCCAAATGATCTTCCGGGACAATATCAAGCCCATGATCAAGGGCAAGCACGTTTTGGTGCTGATGGCCAGTATGACCACCGGCTTTACCGCCAAGCGGAGCCTGGAAGCTATTGCCTACTACGGCGGCTATGTAGCCGGTGTGGCGGCAATGTACAGCGCAGCCAAGGAAGTAAATGGCTATCCTGTGGCGTCTGTATTTAATCTGAATGACCTGCCCGACTATGCCAGCTACGATTCCCACGATTGCCCCTACTGCAAAGCCGGCAAGCCCATCGACGCATTGGTCAACAGCTTCGGCTATTCCGCACTGTAATAGTATGTAGTGGTTGAGGGACTCGTGACTTGACAACCAAGTGCTTTGGTGCTAAAATCCTTTTGAAGGCCTCAAGATAGAAACTGTAGCCTCGGTCTGGCTGATAGCAGTTTCTGTTTTGGGGCTTTCATTGTTTTTGCCCCGGCTGGATTCCAGCCGGGGATTCTGTGTTTTGGCAATAAAAAATCCCGGAAAAATTCCAGGTAAAAATTGGAAAAATAGATTGACAGGGGACGATGGATGTGATACAATGGTCTTCCATACTGCGAAAGTATCGGGTTTTGTCCGATTTTTCCCAGTGTGAGCATTATAGCACAGGACGGTGTGGCTGTCAAGTGTGAAAAATCACAAACTAACAACCTATCCGCGCGTATCAAAATAAAAAAGCAATCCATTTCCCCGGTAAAAATACCAAATGAAAGGCAGTGAAATACCCTATGGCAATGGTCAAGGACCAGATGTTCGGCAAGACTCTGCGTAAGTCTTATGCCAAGTATCAGGAAATCCTGGAAATGCCCAATATGCTGAAGATCCAGAAGGACTCTTATCAGTGGTTCCTGGATGAAGGTTTGCGGGAGGTTTTCAAGGATGTAGGTGTAATTACGGACTTCTCCGGCAAGCTGGAGCTGAGCTTCCTGGATTACACGATGAACGACAAGCCCAAGTATACCATTGAGGAGTGCAAGGAGCGTGACGCTACCTACGCAAAGGCCATTAAGGTCCGCGTGCGCCTGCGCAACACCGAAACCGACGAGATCAAGGAACAGGAAATCTTCATGGGTGATTTCCCCATTATGACGGGCGGCGGCACCTTTGTTATTAATGGCGCTGAGCGTGTCATCGTTTCTCAGATCGTCCGCTCCCCCGGTATGTACTATACCCACGATGTGGATAAGGCAGAGCAGCATACCTATACTGCTACTGTTATCCCTTATCGTGGTGCCTGGCTGGAGTATGAGACTGACTTGACCGATGTGTTCTGGGTCCGTATCGATAAGAACCGCAAGCTTCCCATCACTTGTCTGATCCGCGCTCTGGGTGTGGACACCGACGAGAAGATCAAGGAGCTGTTCGGTGAGGATGCCAGAATCCTGGCTACTTTGGAGAAGGATACCTGCAAGACTCGTGAAGAGAGTCTGCTGGAAATTTACCGTCGCCTGCGTCCCGGTGAGCCTCCCACGGTGGAGACTGCCCTGGCACACTTGGAAGGCCTGCTCTTCGATGCGCACCGCTACGATGTGAGCGCTGTCGGCCGTTATAAGTTCAATAAGAAGATGGACATTTGGAGCCGTCTGTCCGGCCAGGAGGCTGCTGAGCCTATCGCTGATCCTATGACCGGCGAGATCCTGGTTATGCCCGGTGAGATCATCTCCCGCGCCAAGGCTCACGAGCTGTCCGCCCTGGGTGTTACCGAGGCTGTGGTGAAGATCGGTGATCAGAATGTCAAGGTTTTCTCCAACCGTATGGTGGATATGGCCCGCTTCGTGGACTTTGACCCCAAGGAGTACGGCATTAAGGAGAAGGTCCGTTACAGCGTGCTGAAGGAAATGCTGGAAACTCCCGACATCGATTGGGAGACCGCCATTGCCGAGCGTATGGACGATCTGATCCCCAAGCATATTATCGCAGACGATATTATGGCTTCCATCAACTATCTGAACTGCGTGGCTATGGGCATCGGTACTCCCGATGACATCGACCACCTGGGCAACCGTCGTCTGCGCTGCGTAGGCGAACTGTTGCAGAACCAGTTCCGTATTGGCTTCAGCCGTCTGGACCGCGTTATCCGTGAGCGTATGATCGTACAGGATCTGGATGCTGTTACCCCCCAGAGCCTGATCAACATTCGCCCCGTGACCGCTGTCATCAAGGAATTCTTCGGCAGCTCTCCTCTGTCTCAGTTCATGGACCAGAACAACCCCCTGGCCGAGCTGACCCACAAGCGCCGTCTGTCCGCACTGGGTCCCGGCGGTCTGAGCCGTGAGCGTGCATCCTTCGATGTTCGAGACATTCACTATACCCACTATGGCCGTATGTGTCCCATTGAGACCCCCGAAGGTCCCAACATCGGTCTGATTAACTATCTGGCTACCTTTGCCAAGATCAACGAGTACGGCTTCGTGGAAGCTCCCTACCGCAAGGTAGACAAGGCTACCGGCTTCGTTACCAAGGACATCGAGTATATGACCGCTGACGTGGAAGACGATTTCTACATCGGCCAGGCCAACGAGCCCCTGGATGAGAACGGCTGCCTGACCAACAAGCGTATCACCTGCCGTCACCGTAACGAGATCATCGAAGTTGACCGGGAAGTCATCGACTACGTCGACGTTTCCCCCAGAATGATGATCTCCATCGCTACTTCTTTCATTCCCTTCCTGCAGAACGACGA
>JAFZDL010000104.1 GCA_017561205.1 Oscillospiraceae bacterium
GGCAATGGGGTCAAGCTGAGCGGTAGGCTCGTCCAGTACCAGCACACCCGGCTGCATGGCCATGACCGAAGCAAGGCTCAAAAGCTGCTTCTGACCACCGGATAACTCGGTGACATTCTTATAAAACCAGTTTTCAATACCGAAGAAAGCAGCAATTTCCGCAACCCGGCGACGGATAGTGGGGGTATCATACCCCAAACTCTCCAAGCCAAAAGCCAGTTCGTGCCATACTTTATCGGTGACCACCTGGTTCTCCGGTGATTGTAGCACATAGCCGATTCTCTGTGCCTGCTCCCGCTGGCTCATATCGGACAACAACTTGCCTTGATAACGGATCTCACCGGAGAATAAGCCATGGGGTGTCAGGCAGGATTTTAAGTGCCGCAAAAGGGTGGATTTTCCGCAACCGGAAGGGCCGCAGAGGATCACGAACTCACCTTGCTGCAGCCTAAAGGATATGTCCCGAAGGGCCTTTTTCTCGCCCTCCGGGTATGTAAAATCTACATTTTTGAATGAATAGCTTTCCATTTTCTCTCCTCTGCCCAGTTCAGCACCACGGGCATCAAACAAAGAATCAAATATACAAACTGAAAAGAAAGGGTCACGGTGTTCAGACCAATATAGCGGATACCGGGGAAATACCGGAAACCGAAGGCAGATACCATACTGCCTGTCAGCAGGTAAAAACCGCAGAAACCCAAATAGAGCAATGCCATCTTGTCCCGGTCATCAAAGCGGTAGATGGAAAAGGCAGTGCGCCCCTTTAAACCATAACCACGGCTTTTCATACTGTCAGCGGTCTCAATGGCATTTTCCAGCGCCCAGGTAACCATGATGGACAGCACCGTCACGGCAATCTTTGTGCGCTGCCAAAGGCTGCCTTCCGAAATATCTCTGCCAATACTCTTTTGCGCATCTACTACACTTGCAAGCTGAGCCTTGAACTTGGGAATAAACCGCAGCGTCATGCTCAGTACCAGGGACATTGCCGGAATGATGCGGCCAAACAAATAGATAAACTTATCGGAGGTAATAACTCGGTTGAAATTAAGAAACCACAGCATCACCGTGGCGATCATCACACCGGAAGAAAGACCATATAGGATACTCTCCAAAGTCAGCGGATTTCCCGTGGGGAAATACAGCAGAATGGTGATTCCCTCATGGCTGAATGCGGGGTTAATAAAGGCCGTCAGCAGCATGATGGGCAGACACCAGCGAAGGGTGAATAGCACAGCCTTCTTCCCCTCAGTCTGCACTGCATAGATTACAGCGCAGACAAGGGAAATACCTTGTGCCAATGGATGATTCAGCGCCATAGAAAAGCCGATCACCAAGGTAAAGTATAGAAAGTTCACCAAGGGATGGTATTTGGCAAAACGATCTTGCATTTTAACCTCCGACGGCATAGCCGCCGCCTACATCATTACCCAAATCACAGGTGTAACGCCACTCGACTACATCGCCGTCTTTCAGCTGATAGCGAGAACTACCGTAGTTGGGATACCAGCCGTTGACCTTGTACATCCAGCCGGACAGAGCGCCGCAATCAAATTCATACAGATTGTGGATGCCCTCTACATAGGCACTGTTGTAAATAGGTGTCCACTCCGCTTCCATGTGAATGCCCTTTTCCTTGCAGATGCGCTGCAGCACATCAAATACGGATTCGCCTTCGTAGAAGGTCACCGTAGTCTTTTTCAGAATCACGCCACCGGAGGGAACCATTTCCAGTTTGTCGGGATCCAGCATATCCAAATTGTTCAGAATAGTGGAGCACTCGATGGAGAAGGTACAAGTATAGCTCTTACTCTTGTTTACTTCTGTATCTTCCGGTTCCACGGGCTTGGGCTTTCCGGGGGGAACGGGATCGGTGTTGTACTTATCCTTGCCGTTGGTGTAGACCTGATTGTCGCTGCTTTCCGGCTTGGAAAGATAATCGTCATTGCCGGTGGTAGGCTGGGTGGATTCTGTGGGTTCACTTTCCGTTGTGGGAACGGTGGTTTCTTCCTCCGGCAGTTCATCCGGGCGGACAACGATCGATCCTACAGATCCATCCATGGTCATATTCAAGATGGTAGACTTGCTGCCGGTGAGGGAAGCGGATACCACTGCCTGCTCTTCGGTATAGCCGGTTGCGCTTTGGGCACTCCAGGTTTCATTCAGATACACAGATAGCAGCGCTGAGAAGCCAAACGGCTCTGTTGCGCCAAGGGTTACCTTGGTATCACCACCGATAGTTTCGGTGATATTGACAGCTAAATTGATTCCTTTCGGAACTGTAATGTCGCTGCCGAAGATGGTCCATTCATAACGGATACCATTCGATTCTCCGGTGAATACACCGATAGCGTTTTCACTTTGAATTTGCTTTACAATATTCTCTTTAATCACACCATCCTGGGGAATGGCAATAGAATCATTTAGATTCACACCGCCAAAGTTGCCTTGACAGGCACAGAGGGAAAGCATTATGGTCAAAGCCAGGAAAAGGCTTACTATTTTCTTCATCATTATTCTCCAATCACGAGTCTGCCGTTTTTAACCTTTAGGGTATCACGGGTCATGGCAAGGCTTTGGGATTCGTCGGATGCAGCGAATACCGCGTCTTCCACAATCAAATCGAGCACATCACCGGGTCTTACACTACCCCTCAGGCGGAATTTCAACCGAAGCACTACATTGTAGTCATCTGCAAGAAGATTCTTCGTAAACGCGTTTCTGCCGCCGGTCATATCCAAATACATGATGTTGATCAGACCGGTATCGTTGCTGCTCCCAACATTGTAGCTCCAATCCGGTAACTGCTGACCGGTACTGTTTTCGTCACTCAAAATAAAAATATTGCCGTCTTCTACTCCGAGAAATTCCAAACGGGAGGAATCAAAGGAGATGCTCATACTCATAGCGGGATAGCGGGCATCCCCCAAATCGGACACAGTCACATCCAGGGTGAAGTCCGAACTTTGGGATGCGGATAGCTTTTGGGGTGTTTCCACAATGAGGGTGGGTGTGCCGGAATCTCCCTGATAGAAATAAAAATAATACAATGCAACTGCGGCAATCAGCGCAAGGCACACAGCTAAGATCCACAGCCATTTCTTTCTTTTCTTTTTTTCGCTGCTTTCATATTTTCCAGCCATAGAAACACTCCTTTGCAATAGGGCGGGGATGAACCCCGCCCATGGTTAAGTTACTGGTTTTCGGTAATGGTTGCGGCCTTGGTCACAACAATGTAGTCGGTCTTATTCACGAATGCTTCCACGATGCCCAGAGCATCGTAGGTGTTAATGCGGCTATCGCCGTTGACGTTCATAGTCAGAATCTGAATGTCAGTGGGTTCCTCACCCTTGCGCAGCCAGGTATCTACCGCAGCCAGGGCGTCCTGTGCGTTCACTACTCCGTCACCGTTGGCATCACCAAAGGTAATGGTACTCTCTTTGGAAACTGCCCCGATGGTGAAGTTCTTTTCATCAATGAACTTAGCCATATCGATCTCGGCATCTAACAAAGCAACATAGGTGGAAACACCGGTCTTGTTGGTGATTTCTTCGCTATACCGGAAGCCGATCTTGGTTTCGCCATCCTTGAAGGTCAGCTTAGCGCCCTTGGCAATGCCGGTAATGGCTACTGCAACTGCTTTCTTGGTAGCGGGGATAATATCCACATCGTCACCGGTGTACAGACACTTTGCACTGAAAGAAATGCCCACTACCACATTGGTGGTATCCTTGGCGGTGTCGGTGTTGACAACTACCATAGAAGCGTCATCTTCAGAATCGGAGGTCAGCTTCACGGACATACCGGAGATTGCTACATTCACCTTGCTGCCACCGGCAACGCCGTCTGCCTTGAGAGCGATGGTAAACAGTTCAGCGGGGAACTCTTCGCCGGTGATGGTCAGGTTGGTATGCTTATTGGCATCGAAATAAACAATGCGGAGCTTGCCGGTTTCTTCTTCCACATTCCATACGACTTCACCGCCTTCCAGACGGCTGGAAGCGATTACATCGGTAACGGATACACCTTCGGGAATGTTCACGATCAGGTCGATCAGCTTGTAAGCTGCCTCATTATCCCACTTGTTGATGCTGATGGTGGCATTAAAGGCTGCACCGGGGTTGATCTCATCAGGCAGGCCCAAAGTGGCAACCATCTCATCGCCATTGGGAGCAGCAGGACCCGCGACCACATCAGAATAGTCGTACAGTGCAGTTTTGCCCTTCACCAGGCGATCATAGGCAACGAGGCCATAAGTAGCCTGGTCAGTAGCCATAGCGTTTGCGCCTGCGCCTCTGCCGTGTTCGAACTTGGCCTCGTCTTCCAGATAGTAGGTCAGCAGATTATCAACGGCAGAATAGCCATTTTTGATGAAACGAGGATCGGTATCGGGGTTGATGCCCCAAGTGGTAGCCGCAACGATTGCCCAAACACAGCTTTCGGAAGTTTCACCCTTACCATAGGGGAAACCACCATTGTCCAGCTGGCTTTCGGACAGCCAGTTAAAAGCAGTTTCGCAAGCTGCGGCAACCGCAGGCTGATCACGATAAGGATACAGTGCTGTCAGGGTCATACCGGTGATGTCCACATTGGAGGGCTGGGTCTTGGCGGTAACCAAAGACCAACCGCCATCGTTGTGTTGTGCAGAAACGATGGCATCTACGCACTGCTGACGGATGGTGGGATCGCTGGTTTCGTAGCCACCGCAATCCAATGCGATCAGTGTCCAAATGGTGCCGTTCATGCCTTGCTTGCGGATCCAGTTGATGCCGTTGGCGCTGTAAGCCTCCACCAGATCCCAGTTGCCAACAGAGGTGGCATCCTTGCCAATAGCAGCCAGCGCCATAATGAGACGAGAGTTATCGGTGGATTTGCTCTTATCCAAAGCGCCGCTCAGATTGATTTCTGCTGCCTTGGTATTGACATATTCTAC